>JAOZPY010000416.1 GCA_029932495.1 Desulfobacterales bacterium | reverse complement strand
GTCAGATCGATCTTGGGATTGACCTGGATCTGGCTGATCCCCTTGATCTGGTATTCGACGGGATCTTCAATGGTGATAATGTTAATGTCCGGTTTGTTGATGGACTGTAAAATGGCATACAGGGTCGTGGTTTTTCCACTGCCGGTGGGCCCCGTCACCAGGATGATACCATGGGGGGTGGCCACCAGTTTCTTTATCAGCTTCAGTCGTCCCGGGCTCAGGCCGATATCTTGCAGCTCCAGCAAAGATCCGGATTTGTTCAGCAGCCGGAGCACCACCCGCTCTCCAAAGGCCGTTGGAATCGTGGACACCCGCAAATCAATGTTCTGATCTCCAATGCGCACTTCAAAGCGCCCGTCCTGGGGCAGGCGTTTTTCAGCGATGTTCATTTTTGCCATGACCTTGATTCTGGATATCAGGGCCGGCTGGATCCACTTGGGAGGGCTGAGCAGGTCATACAATATCCCGTCCACCCGGTAGCGGACGGTGAAGCTTTGCTGGTAGGGTTCGATATGGATATCGCTGGCCCGGGCCTTGATGGATTGGGAAATAATATGGTTAACCAGCTTGATGATGGGCGCTTCGCTGGTGTCGTCCAGCAGATCGGCAGTTTCTTCAATTTCACTGAGGATATCGCTGCCATCTTCCTCCATGTCCTGAACGAGCTGTTCAGCCGAATCCCGGTTTAAATCATATTGCAAATTGATGGCCGCGACAATCGCCTCCCGGCTGGAAAGCACGGTCTTAAAATCGGTCATGCCCATAATGCGCACCAGGTCATCCAGGGCCTGGAAATCCAACGGATCATTGATGGCAATGACATGGCCGGGGGCGGCCACCGGCTCATCGGAGCCGTCACCGTCCCTGGGCGCCAGGCCGCAATCGGCCGCTTTCACAGGCTTGCGGTACTGCAAGGGCACCATGACATATTTTTTTAAAAACTGGATCGGAACTTTTTCGGTGACTTCGGACTCGATATTGTCCAGCGGCAGGGTGGGCCAATAGGGCATCCCGTACTGGGCGCTGAGGGCTTCCAGCAGCTGGGTTTCGGAAATATTTTTTTGCTGTACCAGGATCTCACCGAACCGGCCGCCTTTTTCGGCCTGGATGCGCCGGGCTTCAGCCAGATAGTCTTCACTCACGCCGAAATTATCACCAAGTATGTGGGCTAAGGATTTCAAAACAATCGTTTCCCTAAAAAATATCTGCAGAATCCCGTGGTTGCCGCCTGACAAAAAAAAATTTGCGCTGCTTATCGGGCATCTATAACCGATCCGTTGGATTTTGCCTTTGCGGCCGGGGGTTTTTCAGCGGGCGATTTCGGCGGTTGCCCTTTTCCGGATTTGCCTGGGTACAGGTTAAGCTGTCCGCTGCGAATCGTGTCGATCTGTTTTTTCTTGTGTTCGTATATATTCTGGGCTTCGGCCGGGTTCTGGATCACCCCGGGGGTCAAAAAAATATACAGGTTTGTTTTCTGGTTCTGTTTTTCTGTTTTTTTAAATAACCAGCCCAGCAGGGGGATGTCCCCCAGTTCAGGAACCTTGTTTTCGTTTTCGGTGGTGGCATTGTCGATCAGCCCGCCGATGACCACGGTCTGGTTGTCCTTGACGATAACAGTGGTATCCACCGTGCGTTTCTGGGTAACGGGCAACGTGGAAGCCGTTGTCAAAGTCGCTCTTTTATCGATGTTGGTAACTTCCAGGTTGATCTGCATCCGCACCTGCCGCCCCTCGGTGACGTGGGGGGTAATTTTTAAAATTTTCCCCACATCCCGGTATTCAAATGACTCAAAAGTTCCCCCGGACGCCTCGGTGGTGGACCGCGTCTGGTAAGGCCGGTTTTCACCCACCGTGATCCGGGCCTCTTCGTTGTCCGTGGTCAATATCTGGGGGGTGGAAAGAATCCGGAAATCGTCGTTGGTTTTAACCGCATTGATAATGGCGGAAATATTTGAAACCGTCACCCCGGCAATGGTAATGGGCTGTGAGAGCAGTCCGACCGTCAGCCCGCCCTGCAGCAAGTCGGTAGGTTTGGTAAAGCCTTTTCTGAACCCGCCGCCAAAAACCGTTTCCTTGCCGCCAAGCGTCATTTTTCCAAAGGCCGCCCAGTCGATGCCGATATTGAGGCTCTTGTTCATATCGACTTCCATGATCAACGATTCGATATAAACCATGGCACGCGGGATATCGAGTTTTTCAATGACTTCCTGGAGAACCTGATAATCCTGTTTATCCGCCATAATGATCAGGCTGTTGGTCGCCTTGTCGGCGGAAATCTGGACTTTTCCGGCAGCCACGGGGGCCACCTTGCCTTTGGCCGCGCCGGACTGCTGGCCCGGAAGGCTTTGGAGCACTTTGGCCAGGTCCTCAGCAGTGGCATTCTTACAGTAGTAGACGTGAATTTTGCCTTTGCCCCGTGGGGTTTCCCGGTCCAGCATGGCGATCATTTTTTTTATACGCAGGGTTTCGATTTCGCTGGCCAGCACCACAAGGGTATTGGTTCTTTCATCGGCCACCATTGTAATGCTCTTTCCCAGGGACATTTTGGTCTTGCTGCGTTTGGGCTTGAATATGGTGCCCAGTAAGTTGACCATTTTGGTGGCATCGGCAAATTCCAGCGGGATTACGGAAATCTGCTGCCCGATACCGGTCACATCAATGCGCTTCAGGATCCTCAGCAGACGTTTGATGTTGGAATATACATCGGTGACAATCAGGGTGTTAGTGGGCGGATAGGCCAAAATCACGCTGCTTTTGGAAATCATGGGGGTAAACAACCGCTTGATCTCTATAGGGTCGGCATAGCGCAGGGGAATCAGCTGGGTGACCACCTTATCCTCGGAAGCGCCCGCCTCTTCTTTGAGCCGGGTTTCGATACTTTTGGAACGTGCATCCGGGGCCGGGATGATCTTCGTCACTTCACCGGAGACAACGGTGGTATACCCATGGACTTCCAGTACCGATTCAAAAACTTTATAGGCTTCGGCCAGAGAAATTTTTGAAGGGGAAATAATGGTCACCTTGCCCCGGACCCGCTGATCCACCACGAAGTTTTTCCCGGTCAGTTCGCTGATAAACTTGATGAACACATTGATATCCACGTTGTTGAAATCAATGGAAACAAACTGCTCGGGCGAACGGTTTTTTGCCGGGGTCGCTGGCCCGGAGGCCGATTGGGCCGCCGGCATGTTCCGGTGGCCCGTTGGGGCCAGAATGAACAGCAATACCATCGCGGCCAGAATATATTTTATGATCTGATGAGGTGTCTTCATTTCAGTTCCGTTTATGCTCGATTTGCATGCTTATGATATTAATCGATCCTTGCCGATTATTCAATACTGTAATCAAGGGTCTGCTGGCGACCCCGGCGTTTTATCTGCAGCTGGATGTTGGAACCCGACGACAGTTGATCAAAGACCCGCAAGGCGTCTT
>JAOZPY010000415.1 GCA_029932495.1 Desulfobacterales bacterium | reverse complement strand
CCATGCGGGACCGCAAAAAATCGCTGCAATACTACCGCGAATACCAGGCCACCCCGTATTTCGCCGATAACATGGAAGCCTACGTCTACCTCGGTGAGTTGCTCATCCAGATCGGCGGCGACAAAAACAAGACCGAGGCCAAAGGCTATCTGGAAAAAGCAGCCAAATCCGATGACCCCTACTTCCGGGACATGGCCAAGGAACTGCTGAAAAAGTTGTAAAACCTGTCAGTGGCCCGTTGCTGGTTGTCTGTTGCTGTTTGAGGTATTGAACAATAGCAAATCAGGTTTGGCAACAGTGATTGGAAATGCCTTTTGTTGTCGTCTATGAAAGACCTTTAGTAAAGGTTCATTTTTGTTCAAGTTCAAGGAATGCTCAAATTTTAACCGGAGGCATACATGGCGTATGCCGAGGATTAAAATTTTAGCCTGCCACGGAAATTGGGCAAAAAGGGACCTTTTGCAAAGGTCTTTTGGAGGACATGCGCCATGGATGATCCTTACGCCCAGAAACCCTGGCTGAAACATTACGATGCCCATGTGCCGGAGCACCTGGAGTATCCCCGCAAGACCTATGCACAAATGTTCCATGAAGGCACGGCCAACCGGCCGGCTGCCGTGGCCCTGCATTATCTGGGCCGGGGGATTACCTTTCACGAACTGGATACGCTCTCCAACCGTTTTGCGCATTTTCTAATAAAAAGCGGATTGAAACCCGGCGATACGGTGGGGATCCATCTGCCCAACATCCCGGCCTATTACATCGCCATTATCGGCATCCAGAAAGCCGGCTGCGTTCTGACCGGTGTCAGCCCCCTGCAGCAGCCCAAGGAGTTGGAATACCAGCTCAATGATTCCGGTGCCCGGCTGCTGGTCACCCTGGACGCCCTATATGACCGGGTGGCGCAGGTGGTTGAAAAAACCGGTGTTCACACCGTGGCCGTTGCCAGCATCGCTGATTTTCTTTCCCCGTTAAAACGCTTTTTCGGCCGGCTGTTAAAAAAAATCCCCACCGGCCGTGTGACACCTGTCGCCCACGTCACGGTGGGCCGCCTAATGGACTTTTTAAAGCAGGCCCCGGCGGACCGAATCGAAGAATCGCTGGACCCGGAGGCTCCCTGCCTGATGCAGTATACCGGCGGCACAACCGGCCCGCCCAAGGGCGCACTTCTGACCCATAAAAACATTGTCTCCCAGATGATTCAGGTAAACACCTGGCTTGAAATGAAGCCCGAGGAGTCCACCACCATTTTATCCGCATTTCCTCTCTTTCACCAAGCGGGTCTTTTTCTGGCCATGAACACCATGGCCATCGGCGGCTGCCAGGTGGTGGTGGTCAACCCGCGGGACCTGGATTTTATCATTTCGGCCATCGCCAGGTATCACCCGGAGGCCGTTGTGAATGTACCCACCATTTATCTCGAGCTGCTTAAAAAACCGAAGTTCCGCTCGCTTGATTTTTCCGCCCTGCAGTGGTTTCTCAGCGGTGCCGCCCCTTTTCCGGCGGAGTATATCAAGGAGTTTGAAGCGATTGCCGGCAGCGGTAAACTGGTGGAGGTTCTGGGAATGACCGAGACCAGCCCCGTACACATGAGCCTGCCCCGCTATGGCCGGAAAAAACCGGGATCGGTCGGCATCCCTCTACCGGACACCGAGGTTAAGCTGGTGGACCCGGAAACCGGCCAGACGGTACCGATTGGTGAACCCGGAGAACTGGCGGTCAAAGGACCC
The DNA here is from genome assembly GCA_029932495.1 of Desulfobacterales bacterium. Lineage (GTDB taxonomy): Bacteria > Desulfobacterota > Desulfobacteria > Desulfobacterales > JAFDCJ01 > JAFDCJ01. The sequence continues at coordinate 1,705 of JAOZPY010000415.1, read as the reverse complement.
CAGGTATTCACCCTGGGATACCACAACAAACCTGAAGAAACGGCCCACACCCTGCGCGACGGGTGGATCTACACCGGAGATATCTGCACCATGGATGAAGACGGCTATTTTTACGTGGTCGACCGGCTTAAGGACATGGTGATCGTTTCGGGCTACAAGGTGTTTACCCGCACCGTGGACGATGTTTTGATGGAGCACCCGGACGTGGATATGGCCGCCACCATCGGTTTGCCGGATCCCAACCGGCCCGGTTCTGAAATCGTTGCCACGGCCGTGGTGCTCAAAGCCGATGTGGCTGTCAACGATGACACCCGGGAGAAAATAATCGCTTACATGCGTGAAAAAGTCGCACCGTACAAGGTACCGAAGCACATTGAATTTAGGGACGAACTGCCCTTAAGCGCCGTCGGCAAAGTACTCAAACGTCAGTTAAGAGAACAAATGAAAGGACCCCGATGAACACGCACCAGCTTTTCCAGACCGCAAAAAGCCGCAACGCCCTGTTGGTACTGCTGGGATGCCTGGCCGTTCTGGTAGCCGCTGCCGTACTGGCCTCCTTGACCCAGAGAAGCTTCGGGCGAGTGGCCGTCTCCAATGTCACCTACCCCAACTTCAACGGCATTTTAATTCGGGCCAAGCTTTTCAAGCCCCTGATCGCCTCCAAGGCCCATCCGGTGCCCGGCATCGTTTATATCCACGGCTACCAGAACAACCGCGAAACCAGCGACGCATATAGCATCGAGCTGGCCCGGCGCGGATTTGCGGTGCTGGCCATCGATGCCATCGGCCGGGGAAACTCGGGCGTTCCCAAAGATCTGCACGCACCCGACTTTGATGATACCTATGGTGGACGCACTTCGCTGGAGCACCTTAAATCCCTGCCCTTTGTCGATGCCGGGGCCGTGGGTCTCATGGGCCACAGCGTCGGGGCCTCCATCGTCTACCGGATTGCACTGGAAGACCCCACGGTCAAAGCCCTGGTCATTTCCGGTTTTGCTTACAAGACGAATGCCACCGCCCAGCGCCCCAAAAACATGCTCATGATTTTCGGCCGCTACGATGAATACCGCAACCGCATGACCGGCACCCGGCATTTCGAAGCCGAATGGATGCGCAGCGAGCTCACGCGCCGGGTGTTCGGCAGCGACAATCCGCAAGCGGGAAAAACCTATGGAAACTTCGCTGACGGCACCGCCCGCCGGATCATCATCCCGCCGATTACCCACCTGCACGAATCCCACAGCGAAATGGCCGTTGCCGAAGCCATCGAGTGGATGCGCCAGGCTCTGCATCCGCCACCCCAGTACTGGATCCCGGCCAACCGGCAGATCTGGCCAATCAAGGAATGGTCCACCCTGGTGGCCATGCTGGCCTGCCTGGCCTCGTTGCTGCCCCTGGGGCTGTTGCTGCTCAAAACACCGTTTTTCCGTTCGCTCCAGGGACCGGTCAGCGGCAGCTATGCCTGCAGCCGGGGATCCTATTTGCGCATCGCCGCCCTCAATGGGCTGATCATGTGGCTTTACCTGCCGCTGGTCTTCGTGCTGTTCGGCATCCATGTCTACGTGGTGAAAGTTGACCGGGCCTTTCCCATGATGATGGTCAACGGCATCGTCTGGTGGTTTGTGTGGATCAACATCATCGGGTTTGTGTTTTTTCGGTTCTGGTTCAAAAAACGCTCGCGGCAAACCGGGCTGACCCTGGCGGA
>JAOZPY010000414.1 GCA_029932495.1 Desulfobacterales bacterium | reverse complement strand
GAGGTCCTCAAAATGGTGCCTTTATTGCGATATTGGTTATAATACCGGATCATTAGATATGGTTTGCCATGTTGTTTATGCAACATTGAGGTAAATATGCCTAATGGGTCGCGTTGCCGGGTGATTCCTTACAACAAAAAGAATTAACATCGAACGTCTAACATTGAACTTTGAATGAAGGAAAAAGATGAACACCCCTTGGGCCTCAGCCGCTTGACTTTAGCTCGAATTCATGGTTTCGTGGGCCCAAAGGAGGCCGGCCATGTTTAAAAAACTAGCTTCGCTGTTCGGCTCAAAAGCCTCAAAACCGGCTTCAGACGGTTTTTTCCTTGATGTACGCTGCAGCCAGTGCGGAGAACAGTTTCACCTGTACATCAACAAATCCTGGGAGCTGATGCAAAATTTCGAACCGGACGGCAGTGTCACCTATTTTCTGAAAAAAGAGATATTCGGCGTGGGCTGCAAAAACAGGATGCAGGTACACATGAAATTTGACGCCCATAAAAAACTGGTTTCAAAACAGATTGAAAACGGGGAATTCGTCGAAAGTTGATCGCGCAAAATAAGGATCGGCCTCATGGCTGAAGGGCAACCTGTTTTGGCAGGAACGCCCAACGTCGGTTATAGGATCATTTACCGGAAATTAGCAGGCAATACGGTTAGCATAGGAACAGCATGCAGGAGATAAGATTTCACGGACGCGGCGGCCAGGGTACGGTGGTGGCCGCGATCCTGCTGGCCAAGGCCTTTTTTAGTGCGGGCTATTATGTCCAGAGTTTTCCTGTTTTCGGTGTGGAAAGACGCGGCGCGCCGGTGGAAGCCTACTTGCGGCTGGGCCTGAAAAAAATCCAGATTCACTGCAATGTGTATACGCCGAACCACGTGGTGGTGCAGGATGCCAGGCTGCTGGATACCGTGGACATCACCCGGGGGCTCAAGCCCGGGGGGTGGATTCTTGTCAACTCCGTCGATCCGCCGGAAAACCTGGCCGTATTTTCCGGCTTCCGCCTGGCCCACGTAAATGCCACCGGAATCGCCATTGACCATCAGTTGGGCACCCACACCCATCCAATTATCAATACGGCGATGATCGGTGCGGTTGCCCGCATGCTCAGGATGCCGCCTCTGGACACCGTTTGCGATGCCGTGCGGCAGGACATCGACGTCAAACCGGAACAAAACATCCAGGCAACGAAGGATGGCTTCCAGAGCGTGCAGCTTGTCGGACACGTCAAATGAAAGACACCGCATTTGATCCCATACCGTTGTTCATGCCCCGTTCCAGCGCCTCAACTGCAGTCAATAAAACCGGTTCCTGGCGGTTTTTTCATCCCCGCTATGAAGAAAAAACCGCCCCCTGCAGTGCGGCCTGCCCTCTGGGCCAGGATATCGCCCGCATTGAAATGCTGGCCTCCCGAGGAATGTTCAAAGCGGCCTGGCAGAAAATTTTAATGGAAAATCCGTTTCCGGCGGTCTGCGGACGGGTTTGCTTTCACACCTGCGAAACGACCTGCAACCGGCAAAACCTGGACGAAGCCGTGGGCGTGCACAACCTCGAACGTTTCCTGGGTGACTTTGCCATTGCCCGCAAACTTCAGCCCGAGATTAATGCCCAACCACGCAATGGGAAAAAAGTGGCCATTGCCGGTGCCGGGCCGGCCGGCCTGGCAGCAGCATATTTTCTGACGCAGCTCGGATACGACTGTGATATTTTTGAAGCCCGCGACGCGCCCGGCGGCCTGCTGCGCTGGGGAATTCCCGCCTATCGCCTGCCCCGCAAGGTTCTCACCCGGGAGATCAAACGCATCGAAAATGCGGGTGTCACCATCCATCTACACCATCCGGTAACTTCCGGGCGGCTGAAAATGATTAACCGCCGTTTTGATGCCCTTATCGTGGCCTGCGGGTACCCGCGACCCATTTCGCTGAATATTGAAGGCGGTGAACTTGTCCGGGATGGGCTGGATTTTCTAAGCCGGATCAGTCTGGAAAAAAAGATATTTTTTCAGGGTACGGCAGCGGTTATCGGCGGCGGCAACACCGCCGTGGACGTCGCCCGCTGCCTGGTGCGCCTGGGGGCCTCCCCGCTGATTGTCTACCGTCGCCGTATAAAAGACATGCCGGCCTTTGCACCGGAAGTGAAAATGGCCCGGGACGAAGGGGTGAAAATCATGCCTCTTTATGCTCCCATCGGCATCCGGCAACGAAAACATGGCACCGGGGATCCCCCCGAATACACCCTGATTCTGCAAAAAATGAAAATCAGCCAAAAACCCATCGACGGCCGGGCGCGAATCGTACCGGATGGGGATAAAACCCGCCAAATCCGCGTGCAGCACATTTTTGCCGCCGTTGGCGCTGAACCCGAAAGGCTCTGGCAAATTCCCGACGACAACCGCCAGGCACACATGCAACTGGGCCACTGCAAACTCGCAGTTGACGATCTCCCACAAATTTTCGTGGGAGATCTGACCACACCGGTGAAAAGTGTCTCCGATGCCATTGCTTCCGGCAAGCAGGCGGCCATGGCACTGGACATCTATTTCTCCCGGGGCCCGACTGCGGTGGTGGAAGAACTGGGTGCCTGTCGGGTGGGCCCGGGTCCGGCATTGTCCATGGCCCGCTACCGGGACCGGGATCGCACCCGGCGCAGCCCGCATATCGTCGCCTATGATGAAATCGTGGCTGATTATTTTGACCCGGCGGCCAGGAGGCATCCGCCATCTGTTGACGCCGCACGGCGCATCGGCTCATTTGGCGAAACCGAGTCCAGTCTGACCGCCCGCACGGCCAAGCAGGAAGCCGCACGCTGTTTTAATTGCGGCACCTGCAACGATTGCGACAATTGCCGGCTTTTCTGCCCGGAAATGGCGGTAATCGTGGAAAAAAACCGACGCTGGATCAACATGGACTACTGCAAGGGCTGCGGGGTGTGCACGGTGGAATGCCCCCGCAATGCCATGGCCCTGGAGGAGGAGGCCAAATGAAAAAAGTGCTGGAAGGCAGCCATGCGGTCGCCGAAGCTGTCCGTCTGGCGCGGGTCCAGGTGATCGCCGCCTATCCCATCACGCCCCAGACGCACATCGTCGAGGCCCTGTCCGATTACTGCGCCCGCAAAACCCTGAAAGCACGCTTTATCAACGTGGAAAGCGAGCACTCAGCCATGGCAGCGGTCATTGGAGCTGCCAGCGGCGGCGTGCGGGCATTCACGGCTTCTTCCTCCCACGGCCTGGCCTACATGCATGAGCTGCTGCACTGGGCCGCGGCGGCCCGGCTGCCCATTGTGATGGCCGAGGTTAACCGGGCCCTGGGGCCTGGTTGGAACATCTGGACCGACCAGACCGACAGCCTGTCCCAGCGGGACACCGGTTGGATCCAGCTTTACTGCGAAGACGGCCAGGAAGCCTTGGACACCACACTGCTGGCCTTCGGCCTGGC
>JAOZPY010000413.1 GCA_029932495.1 Desulfobacterales bacterium | reverse complement strand
CCCGCAACCGGACTTCGGTATGCGATCTAAAATTAAACGTCTTTGGAGGGATTTGATTGACTCCGGCTCCAGGGCCTTATATGATTGAGGGCTAGATAATTGCCGGTTAGCCGGCGATGGGATGCATGTGTAATGAAATGGTTATTGAACATTATTCTGATCGGGTTAACAATTCTGTCCTGTTACCTTGAGGATATCTACCTGGCTTTCCGACCGCCGGTTGCCGATAAGCCGGTTTACCTCACCATCCGGTCACGCCGGAGCCTTCACTTCGATCAGGCCAAGGTGCTGGAGTCCAATCGGGAAAAAGCGCTGGCCCAGTATGTTCCCGTGTTTCGTTACTTTCCCCAGCGCATTGACGCCTCCAAGCGCCAATTCCAGCAGTTGATGCAGGCCCTTACCAGCCTGCCGGGGAAAAACCGCAGGCAGGCGGAAACGCTGGGGCGCAAGCTTCAGGAGATGCTGGGCGTTAAACTGTCGACAACGGATATCATCAATATTGTCCGTTATCACGATTTAACCAACCTGCTGGAAGGCATCCTGACCATCGAAGAATCAATTTTGCAAAACAAAGTGTTGGATGACCCCCGGCACCTGATGGGCAAACAGACAATTGAAATCCAACGCCCGAATTCAGCCGGCAGCGTGACCCAGCCGGTGGCCGAACTGATTACCCTGGAAAAAGCCCATTTCCTGCTGGACGAAAAGGTCCGGCAGCTTTTTTGGCAGGTAAGAAAAAACGTACTGGACCCTGTGCTGCGCCTGGTCCAGGCCACACTGCAGCCCAATCTCCTGTACGACCAAAATGAAAACAAACGCCGCCTGAACCGCGTTGCCCTGGAATACCCGTCCAGTACGATATTTTATCAACCAGGAGATGTCCTGGTCGCCTTTCGTAAGCAGTTAACGGAAAAGGACGTACTGCTGCTGGCCGCCTACCGCAGGCAAGAGGCCAAGGCCCTGTACCATGAAATTCCCTGGATCGCGTTTACCGTCCTGTTTATGGTCTTGTTTTATAATTTATTCCTGTCCCGGATCCTTGCAGACGGGTCCCGCCAGCAACCCCCTTACACCTTTTTATTGTCCCTGCTGATCACCACCATTGTCATCCTCAAAGCAGGCCTGGTTCTGACGCCTTTTCCGGTTTATATCCTGCCCTTTGGCCTGCTGCCCATGTTGGTCATCGCACTAAACCACGGCAAAATCACCGCCACGGGCACCACCTTGCTGGGAGCCTTGCTGGCAAGTCTGCTCTGTGGCCCCACTTTTCAAATCCTGCTCTTTTTTGCCTTCGGCGGTCTGGCTGCCGTGCTGGTTTCTTCGGGGCTGCACAGGCGTCTGCAGATCATGTGGCCGTCGCTGCTGGTGGCAATGATCAACGCCGTGAGCATCGTCATTTTTACCGGACACTGGCAGCCAATTTTAGCAAAACTGATCCGGCTGCAACCCATTAACATCGACCTGCTGCAAAAAACAGTGGATCCAGCCCTGACCACCAACATGGCATGGGGCTTTGCCGGCGGCCTGGCCGCCGGGCCCGTAGTGCTGCTGTTGCTGCCACTGCTGGAAATAAGCTGGCAGACAGCCTCCACTTTCAAGCTCAACCGCTATATGGATCTGAATCGTCCCCTGATGAAAGAACTGCTGTCCAAAGCCCCCGGTACCTATCAGCACTGCATGACGGTGGCTTACCTGGCGCAGTCGGTGGGCGAGGCCATCGGCGCCAACACCCAGCTGTTGCGAATCGGCGCATATTATCACGACATCGGCAAAATGATGAATCCCAAATTTTTCATCGAAAACCAATTCAACACCGAAAATCCCCATGATGTCCTGGAGCCCCGGGAAAGCGCCAAACTCATCATCAACCACGTGCGACATGGTATGCGAATCGGCCAGGAGTCAGGGCTGCCGAAAGCAGTGGTTGATTTAATCCTGCAGCACCATGGCACCCAGTTAATGGAATATTTTTACGATATCGCCGCCCGGGTCTATCCCAAAAGCAAGATTCACAAAGAAGATTTCCGCTACCCGGGACCCAAGCCCCAGAGCGTGGAAGCCGCCATTTTAATGATTGCCGACTCGGTTGAAGCCGCTTCCCGCTCCCTGGAGGAACCAACGCGTAAAAAACTTGAACAAATGGTGCGCCACATTCTGGTCAAACGAATCGTTGACGGACAGTTCGGCGAATGCGACCTGACTTCCCGGGACCTCGCCAAAATTGTGCAGACCCTGGTGGACGCCCTTGAAGCCTCGTTTCACTCCCGCATCCGTTATCCATGGCAGGAAAAAAAGATCAGGCCCCCGAAAAAGGGATGGAAAATCGGCGCCTCCACCGAGCGCGATTCGGAAGACCGCGCCTTCCGCCTGTAAGTGCGCATTGCAAACCTGAACGGTCCCGCGGAATTGTCCGGTGAGCCAATAAAAAAGCCCGGCCATTAGACGGCGGCGGGCTTTACGGCTGAAAATCAGCGGTTCCGGCAGGAAACCGGGGCGTCTCTTTATTCAAGCACCATCAACACCTGGTCGGTGGCAACGGTATCGTCCACGTTGACATTGATCTCTTTTACAATACCGGATTCGCTTGAAGGAATGGCATTTTCCATCTTCATGGCCTCCAGGATCACCACCTCCTGGTATTCCAGGACCTCATCGCCTTCCTTAACAAGAATGTTGATAATCTTACCCGGCATGGGTGCTTTTATTTCTTTACTCATCGTTTCCTCCCTTCGGTGTGAACTGTCTTGGCACGGGAAACCTCACATCATGACTGCAAACAGATACGCTTGATACTGGAAGCCGCAGCGAATGTCAAGCGCAAAGCTTGCTGTTTTGCCAAAAACAGGGGGTGTTGCGCGTTTTTTTGGACCCCGAAAAGATTTATATCCTTGACGTGTCGGCCCGCTTCATTTATGTAATTATGTTTCAGCCTTGTGTGAACGACAACCCTTATCATACGGCGGTCCCGCTTGGCCGCGGCATGTGAATATTTTGGGCAAAAGAGACCAGGAGGAAAATTATGAGACCCTATTTTGAAAAAATGAAGGAATTTGGCCAGCCGCTTAAAGAAGGCCAGATTAAAAGCACGGAAGCCAACATCGGCAAGGTCAAAGAAGTGGAAACCCAGGTGGATGAAGCGGTTGAACAGGTTAAAAACGTCGGCATGCCGACGGAAAAAGTCAATGCCCGTGGGCAGTTGACCGTATGGCAGCGCCTTGATTACCTGGTCGATGAAGGCACGTGGTGTCCCCTGCACACCCTTTACAATCCGGCTGAAAACGAGGAAGGCACCACCAACGTCATTGACGGCCTCGGCAAAATATCCGGCAAGTGGGCGGTGATCATCGGCTTTGACAACAAGGTGTTTGCCGGCGCCTGGCTGCCCGGGCAGGCGGAAAATGTCTTTCGATGCACCAATCTGGCCAAACGGCTCAACATCCCCC
>JAOZPY010000412.1 GCA_029932495.1 Desulfobacterales bacterium | reverse complement strand
CCGGTTTCCATCCTCAGTTGGTTGATGAGGTATCTTTTGTAGGAAAAATGAACGGCCGCCGGATAGTTGACAAAGCACACAATCGTGGGCGGGCGGGTGGATATCTGGGCGGCATAGTAAAATTTTATGCGTTTTCCCCGGTGAAGCGAAGGTTCATTTTTTGCAATGGCCCGTTCCAGAAAACGGTTCAGCTGCCCGGTGGGAATACGTTGGGCGTACTGTTCGTAAACTTCGTCGACCCGCTGAAATATTTTACCGACCCGCTGTCCGGTCAGGGCTGAGATGGTCAAAGACGGGGCAAATTTAATAAATTTGGCCTGCTCTTTCAGTTGTTCCTGATATTGCGTGGCCGTCCGGCTGTCTTTTTCCACCAGGTCCCACTTGTTCAGCAGCAGGATGCAGCCGCATCCCCGTTCAACGGCATAGCCGGCAATACTGACATCCTGATCGGTAACACCTTCGGCGGCATCCATGACGATCAGGGCCACATCACAGCGCTCAAGGCTTTTAAGGGCCTTGATGATCGAAAACTTTTCAAGCTTATGCGATACCCGGCCTTTGCGACGAATTCCGGCCGTATCGACGAGAAGATAGGATTTGCCGTTGAATTCGCAAACCGTATCAATGGCATCCCGGGTGGTGCCGGCAATTTCACTGACCAGCAGGCGTTGCTGGCCAAGAATGCAATTAATCAACGACGATTTGCCGACATTGGGCCGCCCCACAACGGCCAGCCGGATCAGCTGCTGTTTATCATCGGTGCTTGCTTCGCCGGTCAGCGGGGCCAGGCAGTTGACCAGGGCGTCTAAAAAATCCGTAAATCCGTAACGATGCTCGGCAGAAAGCGGATACAGCGTTTCAATCCCAAGACGGTAAAAATCGGCCAGCAACGCTTCCTGCTCGGCCCCGTCGATTTTATTCACCCCGTAAAAAACCGGTTTCTTAACACTGCGAAGAATTGCGACAATCTCCCGGTCATAGGGCAAAACCCCCTGTTTGCCGTCCAGCAGCAGAACAATCACATCCGCATCCTCGATGGCCAACTGTACCTGCAAACGAATATCTGCGGCAAAATCATCTGCCCCGGCAAACCCGCCGGTATCCACCAGGGTAAACTCGACATCGTCCCATTGCGCATCACCATAATGCCGGTCCCGGGTCACCCCGGGGAAATCGTCCACCAGGGCATTCCGGCTGCGGGTGACACGGTTGAAAAATGTGGATTTGCCCACGTTAGGGCGACCGACAATGGCCACAATAGGTTTCATTTTAGGGCTCATCCTCACGGTTCATTGTGGTTGGTGTGGCAAAATTACAACCTGCGACAATTAAGGCTTGTTTATCCCGAAACGCCCTAAAATTGCAAGTATTGTGTCCGCTTTTGCGTCTGGTGAAGCCCGTGTGGCGGCTGGCATCTTGACAGTTCCGCAGTAAAATAGTAATTGTCATGAAAAAATCAGATCAGAACAGATCGGCCCGGCGCTAAAAAATGGCAAACGACTGGTACAACCGGCTATGACGAAAACCCCATCGACAACAACAGGATCATGGATTGCCTGCCATGAGTGCGATTTGATCCACCGCGTCAGGCCGCTGCCGCCCGGGGGCAAGGCCGGCTGTGTCCGCTGTGGTGCTGTTTTATACCAGAACAAACGCAACAGCCTCGACCGTACCCTGGCATTTGTTCTGGCCGGCCTCACCCTGTTCATCCTGGCCAACAGCTTTCCTTTCCTGGCGCTGAGAATCGGTTCCCAGGTCCGCCAAACCACCCTGATTACCGGCATCCAGGAGCTCTACCTGCAGCACATGCAGGCCGTCGCGATCCTGGTCCTTTTTACCACCATCCTGGCTCCCCTGTTCCAGATGATCTGCCTGCTCTACATTCTGCTGCCCCTGAGAGTCGACCGGACACCCCTCAGACTGCCACTGGTCTTTCGGTTTGTTCACAGTATACAGCCCTGGAGTATGATGGAAGTTTTCATGGTGGGCATCCTGGTGTCCGTGGTCAAACTGGCTAAAATGGCGCAAATCATACCCGGCATCTCCCTGTTTTCCTTTCTGGCCCTGATTTTCGTTCTGGCGGCCATGACGGTTTCGCTGGATGACCACCTGATCTGGCATAAATGGGAAACTCGTTGATGAATTCTGTTTTCATAACCGCCCGCCAGGCCGGGCTGATCAGCTGCCACAGCTGCCATCTGCTGTGCAAAAATCCAAAACGCTCGGTGATCATGCGCTGTCCGCGCTGCGGTGCCCGTCTGCATCCGCGCAAGCCCGACAGTATCGCACGCACCTGGGCCCTTGTGCTGGCGGCCCTCGTCTTTTACATTCCCGCCAACGTGCTGCCCATCACCACGGTGATCTCGTTGGGCCATGCCCAGTCGGATACCATCATGAGCGGGGTGATCTATTTCATTCAAAGCGGGATGTGGCCCATTGCCCTGGTTATTTTTGTTGCCAGTGTATTCGTGCCGCTGGTCAAATTGTTGATTTTGGCATTTCTGCTCGTCAGCGTCCAGCGAAAATCCGGCTGGCGGCAGAAAGACCGCACAAAGTTATACCGTATCACCGAAATCATCGGCCGCTGGTCGATGGTAGATATCTTCGTGGTCACAATTCTGGTGGCCCTGGTGAACATGGGAGGGCTGGCCACCATCCATGCCGGGCCGGGAGCCCTGTTTTTCGGCGCCGTGGTGGTGACCACCATGCTGGCCGCCATGAGTTTTGACCCCCGCCTGATCTGGGATAGAGAGGAGAGCATCCATGGGTAATTCCAACAGTCAAATACCGGAGCTCGATGGCGTTCCGGAAGCTGAAATCGTCACCCGCAAACGCCGGTTCTCCCTCGTCTGGCTCGTTCCCTTGATTGCCGTTGTGATCGGCGGCTGGCTCGTTTACAAGGCCCTCTCTGAAAAAGGGCCCACGATTACCATTGCTTTCGAATCCGCCGATGGCCTGGAAGCCGGCAAAACCAAAATCAAATACAAGGATGTCGAACTGGGCCAGGTCAGCTCCATCGAGCTGGCCGATGATCTCTCCCATGTCATCGTGACGGCGGAAACGCACAAACAGGCTGAAAAATTCATCTCGCACAACACCCGCTTCTGGGTGGTTCGCGCCCGAATCGCCGCCGGCAATGTCACCGGGCTGGGCACGCTTTTTTCAGGGGCCTATATCGGCATGGACCCGGGTAAGCCCGGCAAGCCGAAGCTGCATTTCACCGGCCTGGAAGTCCCTCCCGTGGTCACCACGGACCTGCCCGGCAGACTTTTTACCCTGCGCTCACCGACGCTGGGGTCGCTGGACATCGGCGTCCCGGTGTATTACCGCCGCATCAAGGTCGGCCAGGTGGTCAGCTACCAGCTGGACGAAGACGGACAGGCCGTGACCATCAAGGTGTTCATCCACGCCCCCCATCACAAGCTGGTGCGCAAGAACACCCGTTT
>JAOZPY010000034.1 GCA_029932495.1 Desulfobacterales bacterium | reverse complement strand
GCCGGCGGCAATACCTGAAGCCTAACGGGAAAAACCGGAACAATGACGCAAGGCCTAAAGGCGGGTTACTGAAAAAGACTGGTGAAAACTTCGCAGGTTCGGCAGACTTCCATTTTTTCCTTCCAGTCCTTGTGAATGGCTCCCTCGCAAATGGTGCCGTTGATAAACCAGCAAAGATCGCTGCTTTTGAACTCCCAGGCCGGGCACTGTTTTTTGCGGGCGGCCGGACATTTTTTTATCCTCCAGCATGCCTTGCGGCCGTTGCTGCTTTTGCGTGATATCAGAAAATACAACTGCCGCTCCACCGACGGTGGAATGGTGCGCCAGCCCTGTTCATAGCTGTGGATGGCTTTTAACGAAACTCCCAGCAGCTGGGACATCTGCTTTTGGGTCTTGTCCAACTGGGAGCGGAAATTTTTAAACTCGCTGCTGTTCATTTAAGCCGGGATCTCCTTAATGCTACATTGTGGTATGAATGCCAATAAAAAAGTGAATTTTTTTATTGGAACCGATCATTTGGCCAGGGCATTGAGCCAGACCGAGTGCACTTCGTTGACGGTTTCTTTGACCTCCTGCAATGCGTTTAACAGGCGGGTATACATCATTGCCAGGCCGATGTTTTCAGCCAGCAGCTCCAGGGAGTCCACATCTTTTTCGGATATATCCCACGGCTGACGGTGATAAAGGCGAAGTTCTCCGATCACCCGGCCGTAAAACATGATCGGCAATGAAATGATGGAACCGATACCCTCGTTGCGGGCTTCCCGGGGATATTGCAGCTGGTCTGTTTTTTCCACGTCACGGACAATGGTCGGTACGCCCTTGGTGGTCGCACGAATGCTTTTTTTTATCATCAGCGGGCCCTTGTTCATATAGTCGATGCTCAGCCCGAAGCTGGCCAGCACTTCCAACTCGCCGCTTTCCGGGTTGAGGGCAAAAATACTGCTGCCTTTGATGTCCAGCATGCCGACCAGCAACTGGGTTAAATGGGCAGCCATAATTTCAAGATTGTCCGATTGAGCGATGGCCCGGGTGACGGCTTTGAATATGTCGATGTCGATTACTTCTTTGCTTTCCATGGGATTCCTCCTCACCTTTTTTTACGGCATTGTCGAAGTTCTCAGGATACAATGCAGACCGTAATATCTTTAACGGCGTTGACAACTTTGCTGAAAACATTTCCGGTAAAAAATCGGGTGGCTTTTCCCGGTTTGTGATTAATGACGATCACGTTAAAATGATCCCGGGCTGCGAGCTCGACGATTTCGGCGGCGATGTCTTTCTTGCGGGCTTTGAAAACTGTTTTCACCCGGCCTTCCCCAAAACCGCCCTGGACCAATTTTTCCCGCACCTTGTTCAGTTCGGCTTCCTGTTGCATGACTTTTTGCCCAAGGTAACTCAGGTTTGCCTTCAGCTTGCCCATAACCGAGGCGTCCTGGGTTTCGATCTCGGGAACGGGGGTATAGGCAAAAAAAACGGTGAGCTCAACTTCCTCCAGATGTGCAAAGGCCTGGATGGCAAACTCCACGGCTTTGTGGTCATTGGGCGTGAAATTAAATGGAAGCAATATTTTTTGGATGTCCATCATGTCCCCCCCTGTTTCAGGTTGTGATTCAATGCGTCGGTGGTGGTTGCCGGGCGGCGGAGAACAAAAAAAGTGCATTCAGCCGATTGTTGCCTTTCCCGGGGCAGCACCAGCGACGAAGCTGACATTGGATATCAGGTGCAATGCACTCAAAAGGTTGAAGAATTCTGAAGAAATGATCGAATCTGGGCCGGATATCCCAAGCTGGTTTTCATCTGGATATATAGACTCTTTTTGCCACAACGTGACATTCGCTGTCAATAAGAATCTAAGAAGACAGCCTGCCAAAATCGAAAACATGCGGTGAGTTCCGGCACCCACGGCGAATATTTTACAGCATCCGATACAGCTGCCGCCAGCGTCAATATGCAAACAATTTGCGGCATTTTGACATAATTGCGGCGTAATTTTCAAGGGACATTTCACAGCTTGTAATTATAACCTACTGAAATAACATGATGAAAATAATATTTGCGGATTCTGGCGTATTTATTGCTTATATAATCCCAGGCAGTATCGAAAAAGTCGACCAGGTTTGTTCACAAAGCCTTTCGGGGGTTGAATTTGATGTGGAAACGAATTATTGTCGTTGCCGTTTTGACCGTTGCATCGATCTGCGGCATGTTGCAGCAACAGGCCCGGGCCCAATCCGATCCTTTTCCCCTTCCGGACTGCATCCAGCCCAACGTTTCTTTCTGGACGCAGATTTACACCCGCTATTCATCTGATGAGGGCGTGATTCATGACAAACACCATCTGGACCGGATTTACGGGGTAATCAAGCTGGCTGATGCATACAGCCCCGGGGGCCGACGAATTAACCGCAAACGCATTAACAGGGCCAAGAAGCAGTACAAGGCCGTACTGGCCGGATTGATGCGGGGCAGGGCCCCCTCAAATTCCCTTGAACGGCGCGTGGCCGGGATGTTCGGCCCGGATGCCGGGGCGGCACAGTTTCGCGCGGCCATGCGAAACCTGCGCTGCCAGGTGGGGCAAAAAGACCGCTTTCGTGAGGGTCTTGTCCGTTCCGGGGCCTACATTGACGCTATCCGCGCTGTTTTTCGCGAGGCCGGTTTGCCCGAGGACCTGGCCTACCTGCCGCACGTTGAATCCTCCTTTAACCCGAAGGCTTACAGCAAATTCGGGGCCGCCGGTATCTGGCAGTTCACCCGTTCCACGGGCAAGTATTACATGCGGGTCGGCTATGCCATTGATGAGCGCCGGGATCCCCTGCGTTCTTCCCGGGCAGCGGCCAAACTGCTGCGGCAAAATTATCGTCGACTGCAGGACTGGCCCCTGGCCATCACTGCATACAACCATGGAACTGCCGGTATGCTGCGTGCTTTGCGTTCCCGGGGAAGTTATGAGGCGATTTTTAAAAGCTATCGCAGCCGGATTTTCAAGTTTGCTTCACGCAATTTTTATTCCGAGTTTTTGGCCGCCCGGCAGGCGGCCAAAAATTACCGTCAATATTTTGGTGATCTTAAACTGGACACACCCGTTAGAAGCCGGGAAATGGTGCTAACCGGGTATGTGTCGTTGCCGGAGGTCGCCCGGCACCTGCACCTGGAACTTGCCGACCTGCGCCGGCTCAACCCCGCCTTGAGGCATCCGGTCTTGCAGGGACGTAAATACGTGCCGCCGGGCTACAGTCTGCGCCTGCCGTACCAGGATGATGAAAACTGGCAGACCCTGATAGCCGGGCTGCCGCAAAAACTGTACAAGCACAGCCAGAAACACAGCCATATCTATACGGTGCAGCGGGGGGATACGGCCGGCAAGATTGCCCAGCGGCACGGGGTCCGGCTCAGGGATTTGATTGCCGCCAATAACCTGGACCGCCGGGCCACCGTTTACGTGCAGCAGACCCTGCGCATCCCAGCCGCCGGATATCAATTGCCAAAAGCCCCACCCTCCAGAAGCGTGGCAACCTCCGTCACGGCCCGGGCGGCTCAGACCGGCAGTCAACCGCCGGCTGGCCGGGGGGGCGATTCCTATATCGCTTACGTGGATCCACTTATGGGCGTTTGGCCGGCACCGGAAAGCAAAATGTCCGGGGCCGCTGTGGTTGCATCCGGCTGTCCGGGGTCGTCATCAACACTTCCGGCTAAAATCATGCTGGCCAGCGCTGACAACTCCCGTTATTGGTCGAGGAATTCCATGCTGGCCGCTGAGAAACAAGAAGCAAAGACCGTCGGATCCAACCCCGTGCCGGCCGGGTATTCTTCAGTGCGGATAAGCGCCACTGCCGATCTGGAGCCGGAGAAAGACAACTCCGGCGGCGGCGCCCCGACGGTACGGACTGGCAGTCCGTTTCAACCGGTTGTTTATGCGCCACGGGTCAAGCCAGCCGAGGTGGTTCTGGGAAATTACGGCGTTGAACGCGTCTGGTGTCAGGAGGGTAAAACATTCGGTCTGATCCGGGTGGAGGTGGAAGAAACCCTGGGGCACTATGCCGACTGGCTGGGAGTTTCCGCCCGGCAGCTGCGGCGGTTAAACGGGCTGCGCTATGGCAGGATTTTACACCTGAACCAGAAAATCAAAATTCCGCTTTTCCGGGTCGGCAAGGAAGCATTTGAAGAAAAACGCTTTGAGTATCACCAGCAACTGGCCGAAGATTTTTTTGCGTCCTACCGGGTTGAAAAGGTGCTGACCTATCGGGTCAAAAGGGGCGACAATATCTGGACCCTTTCCCGGCGTGAGTTTGAACTGCCCCTGTGGCTGATCAAACATTACAACGCCGATGTGGACTTCAATGCCTTGATCCCGTCGCAGAAGCTGTTAATCCCCGTCGTGGAAAAAAACGTGTAACTGAATTCAAAACCATCATCTCTCACCCGATGGCGGCGTTACGATGCGGTCCAAAATGCTCACGTACTACGTGTACGCTGCGCTTTTGAACCGCATCGCGCCTTGCCCTCAGGCGAGATCTAATAGTTTTGAAGCCAGTTAAAGATTTCGAATAAAATTTACCAATTTGAAAATGAGCAATTTTTTCGATGTGCAAGACCGCACAAAGGTTTACGAAGAGGCGTACTTGTAGTACGTCGATGAAGTAAACCTGCGGAGAACGCAGCACATTGGAAAAAGGGCCATTTTTGGATGGAAACTATATCGGTGGGGCGATCGTAACCAGCAACCTCAGGTCGGTTTTGGCACGCAACCCGTGGGGCTCGGCGATATCGCTGATCACCACGTCGCCGGGTTTTGCCGGCAGGGCGGCGCCGTCTTTTCCCAGAAACTCCCCTTCACCCTCGAGAATCACCAGGCTCACCTGCCCTTCAATGTCATGGCTGTGCACGGCAAGCTCCTGGCCGGCTTTAAAGTTGAAATTAAGGATTTTAAAATACGGCGAATCATGTACCAGCAGGCTTTTAAAGGCCTTTTCTGAAAAACCGTTTTTCTCGTAAAGATTGAGCTGTTTCATGGGTGGGCTCCCTTGAAAGGGTTCATGCGTCTTTGCGTTGTTACGAATCTCAATTCACACTTTCAAGTTTTCAACATCAATAGCGCTCAAAATGGACACCGGGAGCGAATCCAAAATGAATATTACGCGCACCGAGCGCAATTTTTTTAGTTACAAAAGCAATCCGGGACGAGCGCCGGTGTGGGCGGCATCCTGGATCACCGGCCGGCCGTTGACCAGTACGTGGGAGATCCCCGTGGCATACTGGTGCGGGTTTTCATATGTCGCCGGGTCTGAAACGCTTTGGGGATCAAAAATGACCAGGTCGGCGGCCAGCCCGGCCTTGATGAGCCCGCGATCTGCGAGGCGCAGCTTTTTGGCCGGCATGCCGGTCATTTTGTGAATGGCTTCTTCCAGCTTTAGGATTTTCAGCTCACGCACATAGCGGCCCAGCACCCGGGCAAAGGTGCCATAGCTGCGCGGGTGGGGCACACCTGCGGCCAGCGGGCCGCCGGGGGCCAGCCCGAGGCCGTCGGTGCCGATCATCATGGTTGGAAACACGATCTCCCGGCGACGGTTTTCCTCCGACATGCCGAACATGGCCATGGTAATATCCAGTCGGGTCTCCAAAAGGGCATCAAATACCCAGTCATAAGGCATTTTGCCGGCATCCGCCGCCAGTTGCGAGACATAGCGTCCCTCGTAGCGGGTGTGGGAGGGCGATTCGGTGATCAGCACGTCTTCCCAGCCGATCCCGCGGGCGAAGCCCCCGGTTTGCATGTCGGCGGTCATTTTGCGGCGCTGGTCCGGATCGGCCAGCCGTTTCAGCGTTTGTTCGGGGCCACCGACATGGGCCCACTGCGGCAGCATGGCCACCAGGATGGTGCTGCCGGCGCGGTAGGGATACATGTCGGCGGTTACATCCAGCCCATCTTCCCGGGCCTGCTGGATAAGTTCAAGGGCCTGGGTGGATTTTTCCCAGTTCGGCCGGGCCGCAGCCTTGAAATGGCTGATTTGGACCGCAGCTCCGGTTTCCCGGCCGATGCGGATGGCCTCGGCCACAGCTTCCAGCAGGCCGTCGCCTTCATCGCGGATATGGCTGAAATAAAAACCGTTTCGCGCTCCCACAACCCGGGTCAGCTCGATCAGCTCTTCGGTGGAGGTAAAAGAGCCCGGGGGGTAAATCAGGCCGGTGCTCAACCCGATGGCCCCCTGCTGCATGGCCGCGATGAGTTCCTGCTGCATGCGGGCCATCTGATCGGCATTGGCCCGGCCTTCGCCAAAACCCATTACCCCCGCCCGGATAACACCGTGGCCCACCAGGGCGGCGATATTCAATGAACAGCCCTGGCGGGCCAGAAAGGCCGCGAAATCACCAAATGAGGACCACTCGCGCCAGGGCAGCGATTTGGCGACATCACCGAAAAAACTGCTGATAGCGCCCGTCACTTCTTGCCGGCTCTCCTCCATAAGCGGCGCCGGTGACAGGCCGCATTGGCCGACCACCACTGTCGTAATGCCCTGGTGCACCAGGCTGTCAGCGGTGGGCAGCGTCGGCAGGGAAAAATCGGCATGGGAATGCATATCAATAAATCCGGGGGCCAGGGCATTTCCCCGGGCGTCTATGACCAGGGATGCGTCGGCATTTTTAAGCACCCCGACAGATGCGATTTTTTGTTTCTGCACCGCCAGGTCCGCTTCAAAAGGCGCTGCGCCGGTGCCGTCAATGATCAGTGCATTTTTGATCAGAATGTCGTACATTTGTCTCCAGGTGGATCTATGAAAAAAAATCTTCAACAATTTCAGTGTAAACTTCGGGCTGGTTCAGATATGGGAAATGGCCGGCAGCGTGCAGAGTTTTCACCTTTGCCGACGGGTAGGTCGTTTTGAGCATTTCTCTTAAAGGCTCTGCCACCAGGGGGTCATTGTCGGCTTCGATAATCAGCGCCTCAACGCCACAGGCGGTCAGCTCCGGTGGGGCAAAGCTGTCCAGCACACAGAAAAAGCGGGCCACAAACTGTACCTTGCGCATCATACCATGGGATTGTTCCAGCATGTAGGCGGCCACCAGCTCGTTGTGGCCTGCGGCCGGGTAAATGGCGTTGACGGTGGTTTTGCGCAGGTTGCGCATTACCATCCATTCGGGCATCAGGGGCAGCAGTTTGGCGGTGACTCTGGATTTTTCGCGAATAATGTCATTGGGCGGAAACGTGTTGGCGAAAATGGCTTTTCGGATGCGTTCGTAATCCTTGCTGACGAGATACTGGGCCAGGTAGCCGCCCAGGGAGCTGCCTACGATATTGAAGCGGTCAATCTTTTCACGGGCCAGTATTGCCAGGATGCCCTGACGCAGCAGGTCCAGGCTGGGCACCGGTGGATAGGTCAGGGCAATGATCCGGTAACGGTTTTTCAGGGCCTCGATCTGTTGCCACCAGATGTCATATCCGCCGCCCATGCCGTGAAGAAAGACAATGGTTTCATCCCCGTTGCCAACCCGGACGTAGTGCCAGGCGATGCCATCCACCGCCAGTGTTTGCCGGTCATAGGCTTTGCGAAAAGCCAGCAGGGAACTGGAAATTTTTTCAGGTACTTTGGCGTAAAGCCGGGCAAACGGTTTTGCGAATACCGGAAAAACGTAAATTCCGCAGGCGATTAATACCAACAGCGACAGGATCAAAATGACAGAGGTCATAGGCCGGAGCTTTCGCAAGAATAAGCGTCATTCAGTGTCTCTAAATTTCTACAGGCCGGGCCCTGATTGGCGCTTTGACTTATAACACAGTTTTTAGATTTTCTAAAACCCGAATTTCCAGGCTTCAGAAATACCGCTGCCTATTTGCCGGAAGTAAAAAAACATATGTTTTTGGCATGTGCGGCATCCATGCGCGGTTGCAGGTGGTTAGCGTATTTTCCTGCTTATTTTTATGGTTCCTATTCAAGGGCCTGTTCAAGATCGGCGATAAGATCCTGTACATCTTCGATGCCCACCGACAGCCGCAGGAGACGGTCGGTGATACCCAGCCCGGCGCGCTGTTCGGCGGACAGCTTGGCATGGGAGGTGGCCACCGGGGCGCAGATAATGCTTTCAACACCGCCCAGGCTGATGGCCGGTCTGATCAGCGCCAGTTTCTTGAGAAAACGGGACGGTTCAATTTTGCCGTCTTGCAGCTCAAAAGACAGCATACCGCCGAAAGCCCTCATCTGTCGGGCGGCCACTTCAAAGCCGGGATGACTTTTCAACCCGGGGTAATATACCCGGTCGATGTTGGGGTTTGCTTCCAGCCGGCGGGCGATTTCCAGCGCATTCCGGTTCTGCCTTTCAACCCGGATGGCCAGGGTCTTTAAGCTTCTTTCGATCAGGTAGCAGGTGCCGGCATTCAGGTTGCCTCCCAGGTTGGCGGCTACGGCCTTGATCTTCGCGATTAACGGCCGGGAGGCCACGACCGCCCCGCAACAGATATCGCTGTGTCCGCCGATATACTTGGTGCCGCTGTGGATGACAATGTCAATGCCCATATCCAGCGGGTTTTGATTGATGGGGGTGGCAAAGGTGTTGTCGATGACGGTTAAGATATTGCGAGGCCGGGCGATGCGGGCCACCGCCTCGATGTCGGTGATTAAAAGCAGCGGATTGGAAGGGGTTTCGATATAAATGATGCGGGTGTTGGCGCGCACGGCATTTTCGATTCCAGCGGCATCATTGGGGGCAAAGCTGTAGTCAATGCCAAAGCGTTCGAACTCGGCCGTGGCGAAATGATGCGTACCGCCGTAGATGTCTTTTTGCAGCACCACGTGATCCCCGGCACCGAGCAGGGCCAGCATGACCGTACTGATGGCGGCCATGCCCGAGCTGAAAAACAGGCCGTCCGGGGCGTTTTCCAGCGCGCAGAATTTTTCGATGATCGCTTTCTGGTTGGGGGTATTGAAGTAGCGCGGATAGACATTTTCCGGTGCATCCATGTACTCAAAGGACGAGGAGGTGAAAACAGGGGTGTTGATTCCCCCGGTTGTCCTGTCGATATAAGAGCCGCTGTGCACACATTGGGTGTTTTGTTTCATCTTTCCTCCCGCTCGAAGGCTGGTATCGGTTATTTAAAAGGCCGGGATGGCCCGCTGCCTCAAGATTCCTACGGAAAAGGCATCCGGATGTCAACAGGCAATCTGGTGCTCGCGAAAGGCTTTTTGCGAGGCAGTTCATTTTGGATATTGTAATTTGGCTGGAATTTGTGTTTTGTTATCGGGTATATTGATTGCTCAAGTTTCACAAGAGATTTTCTCAAAAAGCATTTTTCCGATGCACCGGGGCCCATAAAAAGCGACGTGAATTGACCGGTGGATGGTGTTTTGCGTAAACCGGTATGATACTCAGCAACTCCTTATTTTCGCAGTGTTCCTTGTTTGAGATGAATGGCACAGAACCAATGGAGTTTAGCAGATGATAGGGTTTCATCCCAAACAAGGGACACGCTGCTGCGGCATCGTTTCATACCGGTTGGAGGAAAATATCATGCGCCGGTTAATTCACCCCCTTCGATGAGTTTCAATTTTGCGCTATTGAAAGTAAAGACCCAATTGAGGGTGCGAAACCGAAGTTCATAACCCTGCCATTTGGATGGTTTGAACCGTATGCCGATTCACAATGCTGACATTGCCGATATTTTTGATGAAATCGCCGATTATCTTGAAATCGAAGGTGATAATCCGTTTCGCATCCGGGCCTACCGCAATGCAGCGCGCACGGTGCGCGGCCTGGGGACCGAATTAAAAGACATGGTGGCGCGCAATGAGGACCTGACTGAATTGCCTGGCATCGGCAAGGAGCTGGCCGCCAAAATCCATGAGATCCTTACCACCGGAACCGCCCGGGCCTTGACCCGCTTGCGCCGGCGCATCCCGCCGACGGTCGTCGAAATTTTGAAATTGCCCGGCCTGGGGCCCAAACGCGTGCGCACACTCTACCATGACCTGCACATCCTTACCCTGGACCAGTTGACCCAGGCAGCGCAACAGGGGCGCATCCGGGCGCTTGCCGGCTTTGGTGCCCGGACCGAACAGCAGATTCTGAAAGCCGCCCGCAAGCATGCCCAACGACGGATACGCTTTAAAATCAGTGACGCCGAGGTCTATGTGGATTCTTTGATTGCCTACTTGAAACAGGTCCCCGGCGTGAAGCGGGTGGCGGCCGCCGGCAGTTACCGGCGTTGCCGGGACACCATCGGGGACCTGGACATTCTGGTTACGGCCGCTGGAGACAGCCCGGTGATGGTGTGTTTTGCAGCCTATGACGAGGTGAGCGCGGTGATATCGCAGGGAGCCACCCGGGCCAGTGTTTGGCTGCGCTGCGGATTGCAGGTGGATTTGCGGCGGGTGGCGCCGGAAAGCTTCGGCGCCGCACTGCAATACTTTACCGGCAGCCGTGCGCACAATATCGCTATCCGCCGGCTGGCCCGGCAGTACGGTTTAAAAATCAACGAGTATGGGGTATTCACCAATGAGCGGCGGATCGCCGGAGAGACTGAAAAATCCGTGTATCAATCGGTGGACCTGGATTGGATCTCACCGGAGCTTCGCGAAAACCGCGGTGAAATAGAGGCCTGCCGGCAAAAGCGTCTGCCGCGGTTAATTGAGCTGGCCGATATCAGGGGGGATTTGCACATGCACACCCGGGCTTCGGACGGCCATAACAGCATTGAAGAAATGGCGCTGGCAGCCGGCAAACACGGGTTTGAATACATCGCCATTGCGGAGCACTCCCGGCATCTGAGCGTTGCCCATGGCCTGGATGCCCGCCGCCTGCTCAAGCAGATAGATGAAATCGATCGGCTCAACCAGCAGTTGAAGGCCGTTACGATTCTCAAAAGCATTGAAGTCGATATCCTGGAAGACGGCCGTCTGGATATGCCCGATGAGGTGCTGGCTCGCCTGGACCTGGTGGTCGCCTCGGTGCACAGTCAGTTCAACATGGCCCGGGAGCGGCAGACCACCCGGATTCTGCGTGCCATGGATCAGCCGTATTTTACCATCCTGGCACACCCCTCGGGCCGGCTGATCAACGAACGCGATGCTTACGCGGTGGATCTTGAAAAAGTCATCCGCCATGCGGCCGCCCGCGGCTGTTTTCTGGAGCTCAACGCCAATCCCCAGCGTCTGGATCTGACCGATGTTTACTGCCAGATGGCCAAGGAGCAGGGTGTGCTGGTGGCCATCGATTCGGATGCCCACCGCAGCGATGATTTTAACAATCTGCGCTTTGGAATCGGACAGGCCCGGCGCGGCTGGCTGGAAAAAGACGACGTGCTCAACACCCGACCGCTGGCGGAATTGCTGCAATTGCTTCGGCGCACCATGGGATAGCGTTTCGCAGAATGTCGTAGCGTTAAAATTGTGGTCAGCGGCGCGCAACCAAAATACATATTGCGCTTGATTGGTATCAGGCAGCTGAAAGGCAAGGCGTCATGATCAAAGTCGGTCCGGCGGGCTCCGGGGGACTGGGGAATCTGAAAGGTGTTGTGCGGGTGGCCGCATTGGGGCTGGACTGCATGGAGGTCGAGTTTACCTATGGCGTGCGTATGAGCCTTGAGGCCGCCGGGAAGGTCGGCGCCCTGGCACAGGAAAAAAAGATCATTCTTTCGGTGCACGCCCCTTATTATATCAACCTGGCCTCAGAAGACAGGGAAAAATATGAAGCCAGCTGCCAGCGTATTCTGGATTCCTGTCAACGGGCACATGCCATGGGGGCCCGCAACGTGGTGTTTCATGCCGGCTTTTATCAGAAAAAAACCGCCGAACAGACGTACCGAATGATAAAAGATGCGATCGTGGATTTGCAAAAAACCATCGTACGCAAAAAATGGCGGACCAGGCTGTGTCCCGAAATTACCGGCAAGCCCTCCCAGTTCGGATCCCTGGAAGAGTTGCTGCGGTTAAAGCAGGAAACCGGCTGCGGCATCACCGTTGATTTTGCGCACCTGTTCGCCCGCCAGCAGGGTAAAATCGATTACAACCGGATTCTGGCAAAGCTGCCCAAAAATTTTCACGCCCACTTTTCCGGTATCCAGTACGGGGATAAAGGCGAGCGCCGCCACATCAATACCACCCAAAAATTTTTTGAACCCCTGGCTGTGCAATTGGTTCGACGCAATCCGGATGTCACCATTATCAACGAATCGCCGCGACCCTATGAAGATGCGGTCATGATGAAAAAAATGCTGCAGGCATTACAGGCAAAACGGCGGGGGTGAAATCGCGGCGATTATTTTTCGGTTTTCGGCGGCGTTTTACTGGTTTTTGCATCCGCCAGTTTTTTTTTAAGGGCTTCATATTCCTCCTGGCGGTAGGTCCCAAGCTCCCTGGCGTGCATCCGCCAGGTTTGCAGGCAAAAGTTGGCGTTGTAAAAATCTTCTTCCAGCAAAAATTCCTCAAAGCAGCGCAGGGAGTCGTGGACGGATTTTTCATACAGCTGCTTTTTAAAGGCGTCATATTTCGCTTGGTCAAAAGTGCCGGCATCCATGGCTGCGCTGCGCCAAACATTCAGGGCCACCCGGGCACTGTAAAATCCATCTTTTTTCATGGCGCGTTTCAGCCGCCACAGGGCATTGACTGCTTCACGGTTGAGCAGGCGTTGCCGGGCCTTTTCATCGGGAACCTGTTTTGCGCTGTCCTGGGCCTGCCCGGCGGTTACCAGCAGTATAGCCAGCAAAGCGGCGGCGGCCACAGACCGCAGCAGAACAGAGGTTTTTTTAAGAGTGGGTGCTGATTTTGTTTTGGCTTTCATAATTCCATGGGTGTTGGTGCGAATCGCCGCTATCTCTAATAAGTTTATAATAAAAATTTTTTTCGGTCAAAGGAAAACAAAGCCACACCAGCATCAACCGATTACCGAAAAACTTGATTCGGGATTAATCTCGCGCAGGCGTGAAAAAGACCCCATATTAAGGTGTCGCTGAATGTGTTTTAAGGGATACTGAACGGGATCGCGGTCATGATCATGCCCGGCTTCGACTTTTTCGATCAGATA
>JAOZPY010000411.1 GCA_029932495.1 Desulfobacterales bacterium | reverse complement strand
AAATCAAAAAAGACATTGAATATATCTTCGAGCTGTTTCCCATCCTGGCCGAGCGGCGCCACCAGGCCGGGGGGACCCTGAGCGGCGGCGAGCAGCAGATGTTGGCCATATCCCGGGCGCTGATGGCCAAACCCCGCCTGCTTTTGATGGATGAGCCCTCCCTGGGCCTAGCACCGCTGGTGGTCAAACGGATATTTGAAATTATCAAGAAGATTAACGAAGAAAACAAAACCACCATTTTGCTGGTCGAACAAAATGCCAACATGGCCCTGAAAGTGGCCCACCGGGGCTACGTCATGGAAACCGGCCAGGTGACCATTGCCGACAGCGCCCGGGCGCTGATGGCCAACGACAAGGTCCGCGAGGCTTACCTGGGAATGTGAGTGCGGCCGCTTAACCCGCCAAGGGCCCATCCCTTGGTTCTTGCCATATTTTTCCCTTGATTTACCAATCAGCTATAATTTTTCTTGACTTCCAGGAAAGACAAACAGGTCCTTGAGGCTTATCTGGGTGGGCAGTACCGATGATCGTTCTCGAAACAAAAGGTATTACCTCAGGCTACACGGAAATCGACATTCTGCATGAAGTCAACCCGGGGAGAAATTTACTTGACACCAAAAATTGTCTATTGTATACAAAAATTCAATATGTATCTCAGGGGAGGGCACAATGAACGAATCAACAGGTTTTCTCAATGAGACCGGTGTGATCATCGTCGATGTCCAGGCGGATTTCACGGAATTAAAATCCGGCAGCCTGGCGGTCCCCGGAACCGATGCCCGTTATATCGAAACGGTTGAAAATGCCACGTGTAAATTCAGCGAACAGGGGCTGCAGCTCTATTTTACCCAGGACTGGCACCCGGCCGAACATATCAGTTTTTATACCAACCATCCCGGCATCCAGCCAATGGCGGCCATTGAAATCGACGGAAGATCCCAGATCATGTGGCCGCCGCACTGTGTGCAGGATACTTCCGGCGCTAAAATTCTCATAACGGTGCCGCAATCCGCTGAAATAGTTCGCAAGGGGATGGATCCAAAATTTGATTCCTACTCGGGGTTTGCCGACGATGGCGGTCATAAAACACAATTGAGCAATCTGCTGCAACGTGATGGAATTAAGAAGCTTATTATTTATGGGCTGGCAATGGATTACTGCGTGAAAGCCACGGTGCTCGATGCATTGAAGGCCGGCTACAAGGTTGAGCTGATGGTCGATCTGTGCCGTGGCGTTGATCCTGCGACAACCACCGATGCGATTAAGACAATGGAAGCAGCTGGCGCTGCCATTGTGCGGGGAGATTGAGCTTCGGGGCTTCCGCAAACGCTGGAACGTTAAACGCAAACCAGGCTTCAAGCGGATCAACCGGCAGGGGCGAAACGCAACGGATACAAGGGAAGATCCATGAAAATCGAGTCCATTGCCGACCAGGCCAAACGCCATATCGAAGTATGGATTATCAAGGGTGAATACGAACCCGGCCGACAGCTCAAGGAAGAGGAAATCGCGGCGCGCCTGGGCATCAGCCGCCCGCCGGTGCGCGAAGCCTTTAAAATGATGGAAGCCGAGGGGTTGGTGGTGCGCAAGCCACGCCGTGGCGTTTTTGTCACCGAGATGACCGCCAAGGATGTCTGGGAGGCCTATACGCTCAAGGCCGCCCTGTATGAGATGGCCGCCGAGTTGGCACTGGAGCGCATCACCGGCCCCCAGATCAACAAACTGGAAACGCTTGTAGATCAAATGGAGCGGTGCGTCAGCGTGCAGCCCGTGGATTTGCTGCAGTATCAGCAATATCACCAGGATTTTCATGATCAGATCATGGATATTTCCGGCCATGAGCGGCTGAAGAAAATTTCTAACAGCATTCACAACCAGGTGTGCCGCTTCAGCTACAAATCATTGCAGAATAGCCAGCACCTGCATGCTTCAATGCGATACCACCGTAAGACTCTCAATGCGTTAAAAATGGGAGATAAAAAATTAGCCTGCCGTTTAACAAAGGATTATGTTCTCAAAACATTGACTGTTTTGCTTTCTATACCCGAATTGCAAACGGACTTTACCAGTGCCGCTAATTTGTAAACCTGAAACCGAAAAGTTGGAAGGGAAAGGCAAAATGAAATTTACCAAAATCAGTACGGCAGTCTTTTTGTTGATTGCATCTTTGAGCGTTTTGGGTTCACGTCCAGCCGCCATTGCCGGTAACACCATCAAAATCGGTGAGATCAACACTTACAGTAAATTAACCAACTTTACGTTTCCCTACCGCAACGGCTGGGAGTTGGCCCTAGAGCAGGTCAACAATTCCGGCGGTGTGATGGGCAAAAAGCTTGAGGTCATCTCCAGAGATGATGCCGGCAAGCCGGGAACCGCGGTGACCATTGCCGAAGAGCTGGTTCGCAAGGACAAGGTCGTGTTGCTGATGGGTTCTTTTTTCTCCCACGTGGGACTGGCCATGACGGATTTCGCCAAGCGCAACCGGGTGCTGTACTTGGCGGCCGAACCCCTGTCCGATGCCCTGGTGTGGGCCAAGGGGAACCGGTATACCTTCCGGCTGCGGCCCTCGACGTACATGCTGGCCGCCATGCTGGCCGAGGAGGCAGCCAAAAACCCCGCCAGGCGCTGGGCCACCATTGCCCCCAACTACGCCTACGGCAAAGATGCCGTCAAAGCGTTTGAAAAGCTTTTGAAAGCCCGGCGGCCGGACGTGAAATTTGTCGCCGAGCAGTGGCCGGCACTGTTCAAAATTAATGCCGGGGCGGAGATTCAGGCCCTCAGCGAGGCCAAACCCGAAGCTGTTTACAATGTCACTTTCAGCGGTGATCTGGCCAGGTTTGTCCGCGAAGGCCGGATGAGGGGATTTTTTAAGAATGTCTTTGTGGTCAGCCTGCTAACCGGCGAGCCCGAATACCTGGATCCGCTCAAAGACGAGGCGCCTGTTGGTTGGCTGGTGACGGGTTATCCCTGGTACGCCATCAAGGATCCGGCCCACATGCGGTTTGTCCGGATCTACCGGGAAAAATACCACGACTACCCGCGCACCGGCTCCCTGGTGGGCTACAACATGATGATGGCCGTGGCCGCCATGCTCAAAAAGGCAAAATCCACGGACACCGAAAAAATGGTCGCCGCCATGGAAGGTCTGACCTTTGATTCACCATCCGGTTCGATTACCTTCCGCAAAATCGACCACCAGTCCACCATGGGCGCCTGGGTGGGCCGCACGGCGGTAAAAAACGGCAAGGGCTACATGATCGACTGGAAATATGCCAAAGGAAGCGATTATCTTCCCAGTGATGCGGAAGTCATGAAATTGCGTCCATAGGGTTGGAAGTGCGGCCCTATGTGGTTTAAGCGGCCGCATATAATCGGATTGTAAATTATC
The DNA here is from genome assembly GCA_029932495.1 of Desulfobacterales bacterium. Lineage (GTDB taxonomy): Bacteria > Desulfobacterota > Desulfobacteria > Desulfobacterales > JAFDCJ01 > JAFDCJ01. The sequence goes on along the minus strand of JAOZPY010000411.1, from coordinate 62 downwards.
AACAAGCTGCGGTCTGCATCGCGCCGGCGGGACATTTTTATCGCTCTTAGTGTGCATTTTGA
>JAOZPY010000410.1 GCA_029932495.1 Desulfobacterales bacterium | reverse complement strand
CCAGGGCCAGCTGGGGCAGGTAAAGGGCAAAAAAATCATGCAGCCCCTCCACATGTTCCAGCAGGATGTTGGAAACAGCGCCACTTCGAAGCCCGGCCGCATAGCCGGGCCCCAGAGCAAAAAGCTTTTCCATGAGCGCCATGCGTATCTGTTCACGAACCCTGGCCCCGGCGGTAAAACCGGCAACCTCGCGTGCCCATCCCAGCAGGGCCCGGACAGCGACCACCAGGGCAAAGGCCGCGAAAAAAACCCACAGGACCTCACGGGGTTGATCTTTCATATAAACGCCGGCAACGATATGGGCCAGCAACCGCGCCTGGGCAATCAGCAGCAAGCCGCTGGCAAACCCGAGGCCCACCGACAGCCCCACCCAGAGACGGGCGGTCTTGGCAACCTGCCGCAACCAGTGTGCAGCGCGTTTGTTGGATGGCTTGTTAATCGAAGGCATTGGAAATTTATTTGACAGCTGCTCCTAAAATATACTAAAACCCTTGGCAACCTGACACATCAATTTCTTATCGTAAAACACCGGGCATATTCAAGCGCAAAGACCGCCCTTTGGCATTATTCAATACTTGAGTCGAGCGATTGTCGAGGTTTATCCACTTCCGGCGGGCTGCCGTATTTTTAAAATTTGAAGCGCTCAATTCAAGTAACAGACGACAAGGAGTCTGCTGATGCTACCCACAGAAGGACTCGTCGAGCTTTCCCGCTGGCAGTTTGCCTTAACCGTGCTGTACCACTTCCTGTTCGTTCCCCTGACCCTGGGCCTGTCATGGATCCTGTTTATCATGGAATCGGTTTATGTCATGACCGGCAAGCAGATCTACAAGGACATGACCCGCTTTTGGGGAAAATTGTTCGGCATCAACTTCGCTCTCGGGGTGACCACCGGCATTACCATGGAATTCCAGTTCGGAACCAACTGGGCTTACTATTCCCACTATGTCGGTGATATCTTCGGGGCTCCCCTGGCCATTGAGGGACTGATGGCCTTTTTCCTGGAATCCACCTTCGTGGGGCTTTTTTTCTTCGGCTGGAACCGCCTCAGCAAACGGGCGCATCTGCTCGTCACGTTTCTGGTGGCCTTGGGCTCCAACCTTTCCGCCCTGTGGATTCTAATTGCCAATGCGTGGATGCAGCACCCGGTGGGGGCGGTTTTCAACTTTGAAACCATGCGTATGGAACTTGCCAGTTTCAGCCAGCTGTTTTTCAATCCCACCGCCCAGGTAAAATTTGTGCACACGGTTGGAGCCGGATATGTGGCTGCATCCATTTTCGTGCTGGCTGTCAGCTCCTATTACCTGCTCAAAGGCCGGGACCTGGCCTTTGCCAAGCGCTCCTTTGCGGTGGCCGTCGGTTTCGGGTTGGCCTCCATCCTGTCGGTCATTGTTCTGGGAGATGAAACCGGGTATATCATCGGTCAGGTTCAGAAAGTAAAACTGGCGGCCATGGAAGCCGAATGGGAAACCGAACCGCCTCCCAGCGATTTTACCCTCTTCGGCTTTCCAGACCAGGACAGCCAGAAGACCCGTGCTGAAATTAAAATCCCCTGGGTGGGCGGGATCATTGTCACCCGCTCCATTGACACACCGATTGCGGGCGTCAAAGATCTGATCACCGAAAACCGGCAGCGTATCCGCAGCGGCATGCTCGCTTACGGCGCCATGCAGAAAATTCGCAGCGGCGACCCGTCAGCAGAAACCCGACAGCTGTTTGAGCGCCACCGGCAAAACCTGGGCTATGGGCTGCTGCTCAAGCGTTATACACCTCAGGTAACCGATGCCACCGACAGCCAGATTCAACAGGCCGCCCTGGATACCATCCCCAATGTGGCGGCCCTGTTCTGGACATTTCGCATCATGGTGGGCCTGGGCTTTTACATGCTGGCCTTAATGGCGGTCAGTTTTTATTTCTGTGCCAAACGGGTGTTTGATCAGAAGCGCTGGTTGCTGAAAATTTTGCTGTTCAGCCTCCCGGCTCCCTGGTTGGCCATCGAGCTGGGATGGTTTATCGCCGAATATGGTCGGCAGCCGTGGACCATCGGCGGGATCCTGCCCACTTTTCTGTCGTCGTCGAGCCTGACCGTGGGCGATCTCGTGGGCAGCATGGTGGCCATGGGGGTCCTGTACACGATTTTTCTGATTGCCGAAATGTATTTGATGATCAAATTCGTGCGACAGGGACCCAGCAGCCTACATACCGGCAAGTATCACTTCGAAGACAGCCAGGCGGTTTCCGGATAAATCGCAACAATCCAGCGCCAAGAAAAGCGTTGCAGGCTTTACCGGCGATATTTGACCAAATTTTATACCCAAGTTAGGGGGAACGACCCATGCTATTTGATTATCTGACGCTAAAAATCATCTGGTGGCTGTTTGTCGGCGTCTTGCTGATCGGTTTTACACTGCTGGATGGTTTTGATCTCGGGGTGGGGACCCTGCTGCCTTTCGTGGCCAAGAATGACGACCAGCGGCGGGTGGTCATCAATTCCATCGGTCCCACCTGGGAAGGCAACCAGGTGTGGTTCATCACCGCGGGGGGGGCCCTGTTTGCCGCCTGGCCCCTGGCGTATGCTGCCGCCTTTTCGGGATTTTACTGGGCGATGCTGCTGGTGCTCTTCGCTCTTTTTTTCCGGCCCATCGGGTTTGAATACCGCAGCAAAATCGCCGATCCCCGCTGGCGCGCCGCCTGGGACTGGGGCCTTTTTATCGGCGGCATGGTACCGGCTGTGATATTCGGCGTGGCTTTCGGCAACCTGCTGCAGGGCGTTCCCTTTCACTACGACGAGTTTATGCGTCCCTTTTACACCGGCAGCTTCTGGGGGCTTTTAAACCCCTTTGCCCTGCTGGCCGGTATCGTGAGCCTGTCCATGCTGGTCATGCACGGCGGGGTTTACCTGCAGATGCGTACCACTGATGATATTCATTCCCGGGCTAAAAAGGCGGTGCGTATTTTTGCCATCATTTTTCTGGTATCCTTTGCCATCGCTGGACTGTGGCAGGCTTACGGCATGGAAGGCTACCGCATCGTGTCCAGCCCGGATCCCGGAACGTCCTTCAGTCCGCTGACAAAAACGGTGGCAAAGACATCCGGTTGGTGGATGCATAGTTTTTCCGTACACCCGTGGATGATCATCGCGCCGGTACTGGCTTTTGCCGGTGCCATTCTGGCCCTGGTGCTTTCTGCTGCCAATCGGGCTGGATTGGCTTTTATCTGCAGCGGGGCATCGCTGGCCGGCGTGATTCTGACCGCCGGTTTTGCCATGTTTCCCTTCGTCCTGCCCTCAAGCACCCAGCCCAACGCCAGCCTGACCGTATTTGACTGCACATCCAGTCATTACACCCTGAATGTGATGTTTATCGCCGTGGTGGTTTTTCTACCCATTGTGCTGGTTTACACAAGCTGGGTGTACCGGGTTTTGCGCGGAAAAATAACAGAAGAAAAAATAAGGGAAGAAAC
>JAOZPY010000409.1 GCA_029932495.1 Desulfobacterales bacterium | reverse complement strand
ATCTCGACATCGCCCCCGGTCCTGCAGCCGGAAGATCGTTTGCCGCAGGATTGATTGAACCATGGTTTAGCCGGCAAAGCGGTTCTCCCCAAGGAGCGCACTGCCGATCATCGCTAACCGGGTGCAATGATAACTTTGCAGGTGGAAAAGGCAAAAAAGGGGGGTAGCGCCTTTTTCATAAAGGAAGGCAGGAAGGTCATATTTTTTCAACATCAATTACAAAAAGGAGGCAACAGATGAGAAGCAAGATTTGGTTGATTGGCATGGTGAGCGTATTGGCGCTGGGTCTGGTGCTGGCGTCGTCATTTACGGTTTTGGCGCAGACCGAGTGGAAGATGGCGCTGGGCGATGCGGCCGGCGGGACGCAGTGGGCGCTGGGCGAGCGGTTTGCCAAGCTGGTGGACGCCTATACGGGCGGCGAGATCAAGCTGGCGCTGTTTCCCAACGGTCAGCTGGGCTCGGAGCAAGAGACGGTGCAGAACTGCCGGCTCGGGACGCTGGATTTTTCGGTGGCCGCGATCAACAACATCACGCCGTTTTCACCGACGGTGGGTTTGTTTACGCTGCCGTACCTGATATTGAGCGTGGATGAGGCCGTGACGCTGACCCAGGGACCCATCGGCGAGGAGCTGGTGCAAAACACCATCAAATCGGCGGGGGTTCGGATCTTAGGCTGGTCCTACAGCGGTTTTCGGCGTTTGAGCAACTCCAAGCGGCCCATCACCCGTCCGGCGGATTTAAAGGGTCTGACCATCCGGGTGCCCAAAAACGCGATCATGATCGCCTGCTACCAGGCCTGGGGGGTCAGCCCGACGCCCATGGCCTGGGACGAGGTGTTCACGGCCTTGCAGCAGAAGGTTCTCGACGGGCAGGACACGCCGCTGATTACCCAGTATGTGATGAAGTTTTATGAAGTTCAGAAGTACATCACCAAGATCCGCTACGTGTTTTTGCTCGAGCCGCTGGTGATCAGCGAGCAGCTTTTTCAGCGCCAGAGCCCCGAGGTGCAGCAGATTCTTCTGCGCGCCGGCCGGGAGGCCCAGGAGTACTGCCGGCAGTTTCTGATTCTCTATGAGGACTCCATCGAAAAGGAGCTGACGGGCAAGGGGCTGAAGATCCTGGATCCGGCCGACGGCGAGAAGGAATGGATCGACAAGGCGACCAAGGCGGTGTGGCCCAAGTTTTACAAGAGCATCGGCGGCAAGGCAAAAGTCGAAGCGGCGCTCAAGGCCATTGGACGTAAATTTCCCTTCTAAGGCCGCAAAGCAGTAAGGCCAAAGTGCTTCGTCCCGCGGCAGGTTTGCGGGGCGAAGCAAACGCACTATTTTCATTTTTTCCTTGCGCCCGCAAACAGGTGTCACGATGAAGGCGAAAAAATTTATCAAACAGCTGCTGGACAATCTTGAGAGCTACATCTGCCAGTTTTTGCTCAGTTTTTTCATTATCCTGCTGTTTATCCAGATCATTTCCCGGGAGGTGTTCAATGTGAACATATCCTGGGGCGAAGAGCTGGCGCGCTTTTCTTTTATCTGGTTTGTGTTTTTCGGAGCCAGCTTTGCCGCGCGGCTGGCGGCGCATAACCGGGTGACCTTCCAGTTTCGGTGGTTTTCCAAAAAGACGGCCAACTACATCGAGGCCTTTGCCGATCTTTTGTGGATCGTGTTCAATGTGGTCATTATCCATAAAAGCATTTTTCTGATCCGCTCCATGTTCCAGTTTCCCTATATTTCACCGACACTGGGCTGGTCGATGGCCTATGTTTACCTGATTTTTCCGCTGTCTTTCACCCTCATGTCGATTCGCATCATCCAGGTCAATTATTTAAAGCTGGTCAAAGGCGTTGATATCCGCGATCCGGACAAGATCGAAGTGGAGACGGAGCTTGCGGCTGCCAGCGATACGGAGTCAACGGACTGAAACGAATTTGAAGCGAGTTTGGGGATGATAAAATGAATGTGGTCACGTTGCTGTTTGGATCCTTCGGGCTGCTTTTGCTTCTGGGGGCCCCGATCACCCTGGCGCTGGGTGTGGCCTCGATGTCGGCGTTGTATTTTCTGGGCAATGACCTGGTCTACCTGGTGCAGGTGGCCTATACCTCGGTGGATTCGTTTCCGATCATGGCGCTGCCGGCGTTCATTCTGGCCGGGGCGCTGATGGAGTATTCGGGCATCTCCAAGCGGCTGGTCAATGTGGCCGAGGCGCTGGCCGGCCCGGCCACGGGGGGGCTGGCGGCGGCCACGGTGCTGGCCTGCCTGTTTTTCGGTGCCATTTCCGGCTCGGGTCCGGCGACCACCGCGGCGGTGGGCATGCTGATGATCCCGGCGATGATCCGCAGAAACTACGACAAGGGTTTTGCCGCGGCGATCACGGCGTCTTCGGGGGGCCTGGGGGTGGTGATCCCGCCGAGCATTCCCATGGTGATTTACGGGGTTTCGGGCAACCAGTCGATTGCCAAGCTGTTTATTGCCGGGTTCATACCGGGCATCATCATCGCCGGCGGGTTGATGTCGATCAATTACTACCTGTGCCGCAAAAAGGGCTATCGGGGCAGCGGCCACAAATGGTCGCTGGGCGCGGTGGTCAAGGCGATCAAGGAGGGGGCCTGGTCGATCCTGGCGCCGGTGGTGATTTTAGGCGGGATCTACACTGGTTTTTTCACCCCCACCGAGGCGGCGGTGGTGGCGATTTTCTACACCCTGTTTGTGGGCATTTTCATCCACCGGGAGCTGCGCTGGAACGGGTGCGCCAAGTCCCTGGAGACCTGCACCTGGATGACGGGCCGGGTGCTGCTGATCATGTTCACGGCCCGGGCCTTCGGCCGGCTGCTGGTGCAGTACCGCATCCCGGAGATTGTTGCCAACGCGCTGCTGGCCATGACCACCAATGTGTATCTGATTTTGGCGCTGATCATCGCCTTTTTGATTTTCGTGGGCATGTTCATGGAGACCCTGGCGACGATCATGATTTTGACCCCCGTGCTGCTGCCGGTGATGATCAAGCTGGGCGTGGACCCGATTCACTTCGGCATTATCCTGGTGTGCTGCTGCGAGATCGGCTTTGAGACCCCGCCGCTGGGTGAAAACCTGTTCATCGCCTCGGGCATCGCCGATACGAGCATCGAAGACATCTCCATCAAGGCCCTGCCGTTTTCCATTGTGGAGATATCCGCCGTGTTTCTCATCGCCTATGTCCCGGCCATCTCCCTGTGGCTGCCTCAATTGCTAGGCTATTGATCATTACCCACTCTTTCGTGGCACCGGGATTTGCACCCCTTGAGAAGGATGGCCACCAGTGCTATTTTTCCCAGGGCCACCCGCCAGATTCGCAAAGGGCGGGTGATTCTGTTTCGGCGTATTCCCGATGATATTCCTGCGCAGCCTGCCGTAACCCTTGTCCTTGCCGAGGCAACCATGATTTCTGCGCCCTTTCAATATCAGGATCATGCTTGCAATTTATTAACAATTATT
>JAOZPY010000408.1 GCA_029932495.1 Desulfobacterales bacterium | reverse complement strand
GGCTTTTTTATTGGGACTTCAATGAAATTACGATCAAAAAGACTGCTTACTCTAAAAGAGGCTGGTGAATATCTGGGACGGTCAGTTTACAGTATGCGGACACTGGTCTGGAAAGGTGCCGTTCCGGTGGTGCAGGATGGCCGGAAATATTGGCTAGATATTGCCGACCTCGATCGTTACATCGAAAGCAATAAGAAGGTGATGGCATGACAAATCAGAAAAAAAAGAAAGTTACTATTAAACGTTTTTTCCGTAGAGGTCCTGGCGGTCGCTTATCATTTAAACCCCACCTGGTTGCAAATGAGATTTTAAAAAAAGAAATATTATTATCAGATCCCAAAACCGGCCTGCTCTATTATTGGAATGGCAAGTTTTTTGAGGAATTGGCCGGTGATTATGTCAAGCGCTGGATCTTCGATTTGTTAGGACTAGAAGCCACCAAGAATAGGGTTGAAGATGTTTATTATCAAATAAAGGTTAAATGTGCCCTGGAACCTGGCCGGGCTCTCGATGATCACCATGAACTAATCCCTATAAAGAATGGCATGCTTGATTTCGAGGGTTTTAAGTTATTGCCTCACGATCCCAAATATTATTCAACCTTTATAGTTGATGTTGAATTCAATCCCAACAGCGACCGGCGCTGCGACCGCTGGCTGCAGTTTTTGGAGGAAACCATACAGACGCCGGAGGCGATCATGCAGCTGCAGGAGTTTTTCGGCTACTGTCTAACCAAAGATACCCGTTATGGCAAGTGTCTGCTGGCACTAGGGCCAGGGGCTGACGGCAAAAGCGTGACCTTAAATGTTCTTCGTAATGTAGTAGGATCGCGCAATTGTTCAGCTGTATCATTTGAGGATTTAGAGGATCAGTTTTATCGTAGTTGTATCTTCGGTAAATTGCTCAATATCTCCACCGAGGTAGGAAGAAGGACGATGAAAGCACCCATATTTAAGGCGGTGGTTACTGGTGATGTAGTCAGCGGCGCTTTTAAATTTCAAACACCTTTCGCTTTCCGCCCTTATGTAAAACTGGCTTTTGCTGCCAATCGTTTGCCCAGGGTTGCTGATAATTCTGATGGCTTTTACCGCCGGCTGTTGCCGATCAGGTTCAAAAAACAATTCCTCGGCCAAGATGCCGACCCCAGATTGATTGATAAGCTGCTGTCAGAGATTGATGAGATATTTGTCTGGGCGCTCTACGGCCTGCGGCGGCTGCGGCAGCAGGACGGTTTTACAGAGTGTGATGAAACAATGGAGATCATTCAGGGGTATCAGCGCCTGAATAACCCAGTGGTCTGCTTCATCGAAGATAAATGTATGGTTGGCAAGAATCACGTAACAACCAAGAATCTAATATATGACCATTACCGGAAATTCTGCCACGAAAATGGGTGTCTGCCGTTGGGCCGTGAATCGTTTTTTGTTGAACTCAACGCTGCTCTCAGCAACCTAAAACGATGTCAACGGCGCATTGATGGTCGGCGCGTTTGGAATATTCAAGGTATAGGGTTGAAAGATGTTGGATAAAAATCCCCTGCACCCCTCAAGAAACCAGTCCCGACATATAAAAGCGCTGAGCAGGTGCTGCAGAAGATGCGGCATGAATGAGCTCATTGATTTTTTCATGTGCGCGGGTCCTTCTGTGAACCTCGAATTGACGGTTTCGGGCAGCGCGGGCGTTCTGTATGGTTGGGAATTTTTTTGGGTTTGATTTTTTGACGGATTTGAAAAGGTATATAAATACAAATATTTACGCATATTGGTTTGATATCTGTAAAACAATGCTGATGTATGGAAAATGGAGTGTTGATGATGTTGGATAAACAGGATCCGGGAACAAGGCAAAACACTATGGAAAAGTTAAAGATGATCTCACAACAGGATTTGGCAAATTTTTTATTGAGTAATGCGGATTTACTAAGCGACCTCTATTATGATCGAAGCCTTTTGGCAGCAGTGAAGATGCAGGTTGCCAATTTAAAAAAAGGAGTGAACGCTTTTAATCATAATGACTTTGGCAAGACATCGGAATCGATCGCGTCCGCTGGCTGCATGAACTATGGAAAAAAACATTTCGTTTGAAAGTATTGAAGAAGCACCGCACCAAGAAATTGATCCAGGGTTGCAGCGGTTAGCAATTGCGGTGATCATGTTGGCACTTGAGGATCTTGAAAGAACGCGATTTTTTGATGATGCAAAACGATTCCTAGCTGGCAGCCAGGCGCTTCGCTTTTGGCTGGCAGTGGCTGGGATCATTGATGACATAAAAATTTGACGCGGCGTCGGGGCGGACGCTTAGCAATAGGTGCTGGTCAAGGAAAGGCCGGCCGAAACTTTTTCAAACAGCCTGGCGGGGCGGTACCCCGCTGGGATGTTTGAGAACAGATCATAAAAGGTAAACAAATGTCTGATTTTATTAAAACCGGTAAATTCTTCCGGCGCGCGACATTTGACCGGGCAACAGCCCAGGAAAAAGAAAGGCGGATCACCCTGTCTTTCGTCAGTGAAGAGCCGGTTCAACGCGAATTCGGCTTAGAAATACTTTGCTGTGATCCTGGATGTGTCCGGTCGGGACGCCTTAATAAAATGCCCCTGCTCCTGGACCACGATCCAACGCAGCAGATTGGCGTTATTGAGGAAGTGTCTTTTTCAAATGGTCGTGGCCGAGCGAAAGCAAGGTTTTCAAAAAACCAAAAAGCTACCGAGGTCTGGCAGGATGTCGTCGACGGCATCCGCGATGGTGTGAGTGTCGGTTACCATATCCACGAGATGACTTCCGCCGAAATTGACGGCAAGGATGGTTATCGCGCGGTTGATTGGGAGCCGGTTGAAATTAGCCTTGTGGCCATCGCTGCCGATCCAACTGTTGGCATCGGTCGGCAGGGTGATGAAACAGTTAAAACAATTATTAGAGGAGCAATCGCTATGAATAATAATAAAAATGAAGAAATTCGTATTCGTGAAATTTTGGCCCTGGGGAAAGTTCACGGCTTCCGTGATGAAGCGGAGCAGGCAATTGTCGACGGTAAAAGCGTCGACCAGTTCCGGGGCTATGTGCTTGACGAGTTGAAAAAGCGTGACCCGCTGACGCCTGTAGAAAACCCTAATTCGGAAATCGGCCTTTTAGCGAAAGAAACGAAACGATTTTCTTTTATTAAAGCGTTTAATGCCTTAGCCAACCCTTCCAATCGGGCGATACAGGAAGCGGCGGCCTTCGAGTTCGAGTGCTCGAGGGCGGTGGCCGACAAGCTGAAAAGGCAGCCACAGGGGATTATGGTGCCGTTGGAGGTGATGAAGCGCGACCTGCTGGTCGGCACTGACAACGCCGGCGGCTACACGGTGGCCACCAACCTGCTGGCCGGCAGCTTCATCGACAAACTGAACAACGCTATGCAGGTGGAAGCGCTGGGAGCCACCGTTTTACCCGGACTGGTTGGTGATGTCGCGATCCCTAAAAACAGCGAGG
>JAOZPY010000407.1 GCA_029932495.1 Desulfobacterales bacterium | reverse complement strand
GGCCGAATAAAAGCAGCATTGCCACCAGGGGCCGCCATTGCAGGTCGTAGGGGTAAAAACCGAAAAGAATAAAACGGTAGTTGGCGCTGATCACCGACCAGCAGGCACCAGCGGCTTGCCGGCATCCGGTTCCGTCGATTTTCCAGATCGCATTGATAAACATCCAGCGGATCAGCGGCGGAACGGTTTTATAAAGCAGCAGCAGGGTCAAAACGGTGAGAATTGAATTAAACCACCCATTGAACAGGTTGGCCTTGACCCATCCGATAGCCCCGATATGGGTGACGGGAGGCTTTATCTGTTGCGCTGGTTGTGGGTTAAAGGCTTCTTCCATGTTTTTATTTTTTTTGCCGGCAGCCCGCCGCCGGTGAAACAGTCGGTTTATCTTTCGACGAGTTTTACTTTTTTATTGTACCAGTTCATAAACACCGAGGTCGAGAGGCTGAAGATGAGATATACCAGCATGATCAAAGAAACGCCTTCAATGGACTGGCCTGTCTGGTTAATCGTTGTATTGGCCACCGAAACGAAATCCGGATATCCGATGGCAACTGCCAGAGAACTGTTCTTGGTCAGGTTCAACATCTGACTGGTCAACGGTGGCATGATCACCCGCAGCGCCTGGGGTAGAATCACCAGATTCAGCACCTGGCCGGGTTTCAACCCGATGGACATGGCAGCTTCGCGCTGGCCCTTGCTTACGGACTGGATACCGGCACGCACAACCTCGGCGACAAAGGCCGCTGTATACAACACCAGGCCCATCAGCAAGGCGATAAATTCCGGACTCAGGGTTGTGCCGCCCTTGAAATTGAATCCCCGCAATTCGGGAATGCTCATTTTAAACGGCGCCCCGAAGGCCAGCCAGGTAACCAGCGGAAACCCGATGAGAATGCCGGTTGAAACCCGGAAGAGCGGAAAAATCCGTCCGGTTTCCTCCTGCCGCCGTCGGGCCCAGCGGCGCAGAAAATAAACCCCCACACAGTCGATAATAAAAGCCAGCAGCATGTACTTATAAGCTGCCTGTGCTTCGGGCACCGCAAGAATCAAGCCCCGGTTGCAGATAAAAATACCTTTTAGCGGACTTAGGGCCTGTCGCGGTGAAGGTAAAATTTCATAAAAAAGGGCATACCAGAAAAACAGCTGCAGCAAAATGGGGATATCCTGCATGACTTCAATATAAATGCCCGCCATTCTGGAAACCAGCCAGTTGCTGGAAAGCCGTGAAATGCCGATAAAAGTCCCCAGAAAAATGGTGATTACAACGCCGATAAAAGAAACCTTGAGGGTATTCAAAGCCCCGACGACAAGCGCCCGGGCATAGGTGTCGGCCGCCGAGTAAGGGATCAGGTGCTCACCGATCTCAAAGGCCGCTTCCTTGTGCAGAAAGCCCCAACCGGTAGCGATGGACTGCCGTTTGAGGTTAACCAGCGTGTTGTTTACAAGATAGTAGGCAAGCAATCCCACCAGACAGAACACAGCGATCTGGTAAATGATGGCACGCTTTTTGGGATCAAGCCAGAAGGGGACTTTTTCAGATGTAGCGCCACCCTGTATATTGTCGTGTATATCCGTCACACTCATGCCCGGCAGCAAACCAATGGCCTGCTTCTTTCACCCCAACGGTGACAGAAGCAGGCCGGTCTTTTTAAAACTCGAATTAACAGCCTCCGGTCTAAAACCGATGGCAGCATCGATTACCTGAACGGGGCGGCATACATCAGGCCGCCGTCGTACCACTGGGCATTGAGGCCCCGGTGCAAATTCAGAGGCGTTCCGGGGCCGACATTGCGATCAAATATCTCGCCGTAGTTGCCGACCTGTTTGACAATGTTGTAAACCCAGTTTTCGGAAAGTCCCAGGGCTTTTCCCAGACCGGGGGTTACGCCTAGAAAACGCTTGACCTGCGGGTCCTTGCTCTTGAGCATCTGGTCCACGTTTTTGGAAGTAATACCGAATTCCTCGGCCTGCAGCAGGGCCATGACAGTCCAGTTTACAATGTCATACCATCCATCATCACCATGACGCACGACCGGCGCCAGCGGTTCCTTGGAAATAATTTCGGGCAGCAGTACGTAATCGTCCGGATTGGGAGCCGTGGACCGATGGGCGGCCAACTGGGAGGAATCGGAGGTGTAAACGTCACAGCGGCCGGCAAAAAAGGCTTTGGTCAATTCGGCCGTGTTCTCGATGACCACGGGCTTCCACTGCATGTTGTTTTTACGGAAATAATCGGCAGCGTTCAGTTCGGTGGTGGTTCCCGGCAGGACGCACACCGTGGCTCCATTAAGTTCCTTGGCGCTTTTGACACCCAGTTTCTTGGGCACCAGAAAGCCCTGACCGTCGTAAAAATTGACGTGCACAAAATTCAAACCGTTGGTGGTCTCACGGGTCAGTGTCTGGGTGGTGTTGCGGCACAGAACATCTATTTCTTTTGATTGCAGCGCCGGCAGACGTTGAACCGCGGTCAGCGCCGTAAACTTCACCTTGCCGGCATCACCGAACACGGCCGCGGCGATTGCCCGGGCGGTATCCACATCCAGGCCCTTCCATACGCCTTTTTCGTCGGGCATGCTGAATCCGGCTACCCCGCCATTGACCCCGGCGGCAATGTACCCCTTGGCGCGCACCTCTTCAAGGGTGCCGGCCACGGCAAAACCTGTGGTGGCAACGAGCGCCATCACCGTGAAAAAAACCAGTAGTCTTTTCGTCAGTTTCATCACCTTCCCTCCTTTTTAGGGTTGTTGGGTATTGTAACAGGATCGCATGGCTGCAATCCTTTTTCCATTCCTCGGAAGATAGACCGAACCTTCGTATAAACTACTGTCAAGCGACGGTCAACCAATAGACGTCAAGCTCTCAAACAAGCCACCCCGAACAAAACGCCTATAACAGAAACCCCCCGCCATTAGCAAGAAAAATATCCAATCCGCAGCTGTCAGGGTCCGGTATCAACACGCCGTATGAAGTGTGGCAGTTTCCCGACGGGTGGCCGAACCGGTGGCCTGCAATGCCACAGCGTATTTTTTCTGTTGACAGCCTCAAGGTTTTATTCTATTAATTCCAGCACATCGAAGGATGTATCCCAACTTCATCCATGGGTTAAAAGTGAAATGTCAGGCCTGGGCAATTTCACATGAAGCGTGATGGGAATTTGCAATGGACCAGTCAAATACAAAAAATCAACTGGTACTGAAAAAGCTGCTCAATGACGACTGGCGCACCCGCTGTCCGGAAGAACGCCGCTCGGATAAAGACAAGCGCGCCAACAAGGATGCCTCCTATCTGAAAAACGGTGGCTGGGAGAGAAGAAGAGTAAAAGAACGCCGGCACCCGGAAGAACGCAGAGACGGGTGGCTGCGCATCGGTAAATGGCACAGCATATCAGTATTCGACGAATAAGGTGTAACCACCTCTAAAATAAGGATGTTATCCTTTATTAAGCTTGCCAGCTTCCAGCCTCCCAGCT
>JAOZPY010000406.1 GCA_029932495.1 Desulfobacterales bacterium | reverse complement strand
CGATAACAATTTAAGACAGCTGAATTAAAATTTAACCTCAACGTTGCATAAACAACATGGCAAACAATATCTAATGCCGGAAGACTTCAGATCCTGCGTTGTCAAGGGTTCGAAGTATGCCTATACACCTTCACCCTTAACGCCTTGGCTCTGAAACCTTCCGACTTTTGCAACATTAAGGTTAACTCATGACTCGTTTATTAGATTACCGCGAATGAGCGTTCTTGTCAATAATTTTGATTCCTTACAGACCGACGGCAGCCAGTTTTTCGACCAGTCTGCGTTGCTCGCCGCTGAGGCGTTTGGGAATTTTAACCTGGACTCTGACGTAAAGATCTCCCTTTTTACTGCCTTTCATGTCCGGCAGGCCATGCCCGGCAAGCCGCATCTTAGTTCCAGGTTTCGTACCAGCGGGGATTTTCAAACTTAACTGCCGACCTTCGATGGTGGGAACGGAAATAGTTGTGCCCAGGAGCAACTCGCTGATTTTCAACTCCCGGTTCAGGTAAAGATCATATTTTTCAACACTAAACAGCGAATCGTCAAGCACCTGGGATTTGATGTACAAATCGCCGTTGGGGCCACCGAAAGGACTGGGGCTGCCTTTTCCGGTCAGCCGCAGCTTTTTGCCGGTAATAAAGCCCTTGGGGATTTTAACCGTCAGATTTTCAGAGCGTCCCTCGTGCTCAAAACGAATAACTTTACTGGCCCCGGTGGCCACCTCCCGCAACGTCAGAGGCAGTTCGTAAACCAGGTCCGCCCCCTTTATCTGGGCCTGCTGTTGGCGACCGCCAAACTGCTGGCGACCGCCGCCAAAGTTAAAAGGAGAACCCCCGCCAAAAGAAAAACGGGCATTGCCGCCCCGGCCGCCGAAACCAAATTCTCTGAAAATATCGCTGAAGTCAAACCCGCGGAAGATGTCTTCCTGGGAGAAGCGCTGGCGGAAGCCCTCGGAACCAAAAGTATCATATTCCTTGCGCTTTTCTTTGTCGCTTAAAACTGCATAGGCTTCACTGATTTTCTTAAATTTCTCTTCCGCGCTCTTGTCTCCCTTGGTGTGATCGGGATGGTATTTCATCGCCAGCTTGCGGTAAGCTTTTTTGATCTCATCATCGCTGGCATCCTTTTTGACACCCAGGAGCTGATAATAGTCTTCGGCCATGGTCTCAACACCTCATCAACAAGTATAAGCTAAATTGAGCGTTTTAAATTTATAAGAATGCAATTCTTCATCATATTTTCAAGGAATTTTAAGGCACATCTAAGATAAGCTGCAAGGTGTAAGGTGTCAAGAATACAAGAATATATTTCTCCGGGCCTTACGCCTGGCTCCTTCTGTGAACGGCTCTGAGCGCCACCATCAAAACAGACATGGCCGCCGGGGTGATCCCCTCAATGCGGGAAACCTGGCCCAGGGACACGGGTTTTAAGCCGCTGAGCTTTTCCTTGAGTTCATTGGACAGGCCGTGAACGGTGGAAAAATCGAAATCCGGTGCAATTTTTATTTTTTCCAGGTCCTTGAATCGTTCGATCTCGCGGAGCTGTTTCTGGATGTAGCCTTCGTATTTAATTTCAATTTCCACCTGTCGGGCAACCGATCGGCTGATAGCGGCAGGTGCCGGTGCCAAGGCCTCAATCATGTGGTAATCCAGTTCAGAGCGCTTCAACAGCCGGGACAGGCGGGCGCCGCTGTCAATCGGTTTGCTGCCATGGCTGTGCAGGTAATCATTTACCACGGCAGTCGGTCTGACAAAGGTACTGCGCACCCTTTTAATCTCACCTGTGATCTGTTGTTTGCGCGCCTGCATGTCCCGGAAGCTGTCATCATCTATCAGGCCCAGGTCATGACCGATTGCCATCAACCGCAGGTCGGCATTGTCCTCCCTGAGCATGAGGCGGTACTCGGCGCGGCTGGTAAACATGCGATAAGGCTCTCGCGTTCCCCGGGTGATCAGATCATCCACCATCACGCCCATGTATGCCTGGGATCGGTCCAGGATAAAAGGCGGCCGCCCCTGGAGTTTTGCGGCGGCATTGATGCCGGCCCACAGTCCCTGGGCAGCGGCCTCCTCGTAACCGGAGGTGCCATTGATCTGCCCAGCCATAAACAGACCGGCTACCTGCCGGGTTTCCAGGGTGGGTTTGAGCTGGATGGGATTTACATAATCATACTCAATGGCATAGGCCGGCCGCATGATTTCAGCATACTGCAGCCCTTCAACGGCGTGCACCAGCTCGATCTGAATCTCCATGGGAAGGCTGTTGCCCAGACCGCTGGCGTAAATTTCCTCCGTATCCAGACCTTCGGGCTCCAGGATGATCTGGTGGCTTTCCTTATCGGAAAATCGGACGATTTTGTCCTCGAAGGAAGGACAGTAACGCGCAGATGTTCCCTGGATCACACCGCCGTAAAGGGCCGAATATTTTAGATTGCGGCGCACGATGGCATGGCTGCGCGGGTTGGTATGCCCGATGTAGCTGGGCACCTGGGGCATGGCAATCCGTTCGGTAAAGCGGGAAAACGGCGCCGGGTCAGAATCCCCCTCCTGGATGGTGAAGCGGGTAAAATCGATGGTCGATCTTTTGAGGCGCGGCGGGGTGCCGGTTTTGAGCCGTCCAAGCTCAAAACCCAGCTGTTTGAGGCTGTCGGCCAGCCCGTAGGCGGCAAACTCGCCAGCCCTGCCGGCCTTTATCGAATGAAATCCGATATGCACCAGCCCGCTCAAAAAGGTGCCGGTGGCCAGAACCACAACCGGCGCCTGATAGCCAAAGCCGGTATAATCCTGCACCCCTGCGATGCGGTTGTTTTCGACAACCAGCCGCTCCACCAGAGCCTGTTTGAGATCCAGGTTCGGCTGAATTTCAACTGCCGCCTTCATGGCCCTGTGGTAACGGTTTTTATCGTTCTGGGTCCGTGAGGACTGAACGGCCGGGCCTTTGCGGGTATTCAAGGTTCGGTACTGGATGGCGGTCTGATCGGTGATTCTGGCCATCTGCCCGCCCAGGGCATCAATTTCTTTTACCAGTTGTCCCTTGGCCATACCACCGATGGACGGACTGCAGGGCATGGCCGCCAGCTTGTCCAGATCGATGGCCATCAGCGCCACACGGCAGCCCATCCGGGCGGCTGCCAGCGCGGCTTCACAACCGGCGTGGCCGGCACCGACAACGATGATATCGTATTTGGGTGTTTGAACCGTCATTTAAATTTATTGAATCGATTGCCGTTGAGCGGCTTTTTTGATAAGTTTACAAAAGGTACAGGGTACAAGGTTCAAGGTACAAGGTACAGGGTACAAGGTTCAGGGTACAGGGTTCAGGGTTCAGGGTTCAGGGTTGAAAAGATTGACATCAACTATCATCCAGATTTTTTTAGGATTATAATCCCGTGAAATGGTATGGTCAAGCATTGGCTTGCTGATATGGACAAGAGATACAACGATCTGAACACTTACCTGCGCGGCGTATTCG
>JAOZPY010000405.1 GCA_029932495.1 Desulfobacterales bacterium | reverse complement strand
TGGTGTTTTCCGATGAAAACCTGTTTACCTGCAGCCAGGACACCCAGGAAAAAATAAAGGAAAAGATCCAGGAGGAAAAATTGAACCGGGTGGTGATCGCTTCGTGCAGTCCCAAGACCCACGCGCCCATGTTCATGGAGACCCTGGAGGCTTGCGGGTTGAATAAGTACCTGTTTGAGATGGCCAACATCCGCAACCAGGATTCCTGGGTGCATGCCAACAACCCGGATCTTGCTACTGCAAAGGCCAAGGACCTGGTGCGGGCGGCCGTGGCCCGGGCCTCTATCCTGACCCCGCTGCATGGCAAGGTGATCTCGGTGGACAAAAGAGCCCTGATCATCGGAGGTGGGATTGCCGGAATGATTGTCAGCCTGGACCTGGCCCGGCAGGGATTCGAATCGACGATAATTGAAAAAACGCCTGAACTCGGCGGCATGGCGCGCAAACTGCATCATACCATCGAAGGTCGGGATATTCGGGCCTATCTGGGCAAGCTGATCGATGACGTCCGGGCTGAAGCTAAAATAGAGGTTCTCACCGATGCACGGGTGACCAATTTTGATGGCTTTCAGGGAAATTTTGTCACCGAGGTGGCCGTGGGTCCCGACCAACAGAAACGCTCCATCAATCACGGGGTGATTATCGTTGCCACCGGAGGGCATGAATACCGGCCCAAAGAATATTTATACGGTGATGACGAACGGGTACTGACCCAGGTGGAATTGAGTCAGCGGCTTGCAGACAAGGGGGCGGCGGACCTGTCCAGCGTGGTCATGATTCAGTGCGTGGGATCGCGTAACGATGAGAACAAAAACTGCTCGCGTATCTGCTGCCAGAGCGCGGTTAAAAATGCCCTGGATATCAAACAGTTGAATCCGGACGCCCAGGTTTTTGTACTTTACCGGGATATTCGCACCTATGGATTGATGGAGGACTACTACACCGAGGCCCGCAAGCAGGGGGTCATTTTTATCCGTTTTGACAAGGAACATCCCCCGCAGGCCGAATCGACGGACCAGGGTGTCGTCGTGACGATCAGAGACCATGTTCTGCGAAGCGATGTGGCCATCCGCTGCGATTTGCTGGCACTCAGTGCAGGCGTTGTGGCGGAAGACACCGAAGAGTTGAGCAATATCATGAAACTCAACCGCAACCCGGAAGGCTTTTTCATCGAAGCGCACGTCAAGCTCAGACCGGTGGATATGGGCAGCGATGCGGTTTTCCTGTGCGGCCTGGCCCATGGACCGAAACTGATATCGGAAACCATTGCCCAGGCCCGGGCCGCCGCTTCCCGGGCAACGACATTTCTGGCCAAGGATGAAATCAGGCTGTCGGCCATCACCGCCAAGGTTGATACGGAAAATTGCGTAAAATGCCTGACCTGTGTACGTTCATGTCCCTTCAATGTACCGCGCTTCAATTCCAGCAAGGGCGTTATTGAAATCGATGAGGCCATGTGTCACGGCTGCGGCCTGTGTACGGCGGTATGCCCAAGGGAGGCGATAAAATTGAGCTTCTACGAAGACGAGCAGATAACCTGTAAAATTGATGCCCTGCTGGCAGGAGGAATGTAATGGCCGAGTTTGAACCAACAATTATTGCATTTTGTTGTAACTACTGAGGGTATAATGCTGCGGACCTGGCAGGTTCAATGCGACTGGAATACCCGGCAAACATAAAAATCATTCGAGTGCCATGCAGCGGTAAAGTTGACGTGCTGCATCTGCTCAGAGCCATCCAGAAAGGGGCCGACGGTGTGTATGTTGTCGCATGCCTGGAAGGAACCTGCCATTACAATGAAGGCAACTTCAGGGCCAGGGAACGGGTAGAGCATGTCAAGACACTGTTAGAGGAAATCGGTCTGGAAAGCGACCGGGCCCGGATGTACAATCTGGCATCCGGCGATGGGCCCACCTTTGCTGCTTATGCCAAGGAAATGACAGAACTGATCCGGTCCCTGGGGCCGAATCCTTTAAGGGATAGGGGTGCAAACAGCTAACAAATGGAGGCAATTATGGCACAAGAAGTAATAACTCTCGGCGGTAAGAAGAAAAGCATGCTTATCGACACGGTCAAGGAGCTGTTGCCGGATGGCGGCAACCTGAACCTTTGCCTGACATGCGGGGCCTGTTCCTCCGGGTGTCCGGCCACGGGTCTGGAAGACATGGATCCGCGTAAATTTTTGCGTATGGCCGCTTTGGGCCTGGACGATGAAATCCTGAAATCGGACTGGCCCTGGATGTGCACGATGTGCCAGCGCTGTATTTACGTGTGTCCCATGAAAATCGATATTCCGCAGCTGGTATATAATGTTCGCTCCATGCGGCCCCGGGAGGAGCGCCCCAAGGGGATTCTGGCTTCTTGCGATATGGCCTTGCGCAACGAAAGCTGCAGCGCCATGGGGACATCCCCGGAAGATTTTGTGTTTGTGGTGGAAGACGTGCTGGAAGAATACCAGGAGGCCCAGCCTGAGTTTAAAGATATGCAGGCGCCCATCGACAAGCAGGGAGCTGAATTCTTTTTGAATCAGAATTCACGGGAACCGGTGACCGAACCCGATGAGATGGTCCCGTTGTGGAAGATTCTGCACTTGGCCGGGGCGGACTGGACATACGGCAGCAAGGGCTGGGGAGGAGAAAACTACTGCATGTTTCTTGCCGATAATGAGGCCTGGAAACACACCACGGGCATAGCGGCCAAGCAGGCCGATGAGCTGGGGTGCAAGGTTTTTCTCAACACCGAATGAGGGCACGTGACCTTCTCAGTCCTGGCAGGACTGAAAAAATTCAACATCGAGCACAACTTCGAAGTAAAAAACATCTACGAATATTACGCCAAGTGGATCCGGGAGGGAAAACTAAAGGTCAACTCGGACTGGAACAAGGATCTGAAGATCAAATTTACGGTCCAGGATCCCTGCCAGATCGTACGCAAAAGTTACGGGGATCCCATTGCCGAAGATCTGCGATTTGTGGTAAAATCCATCGTGGGAGAAGAAAATTTTATTGATATGACGCCCAACCGGTCCAATAATTACTGCTGTGGCGGCGGCGGCGGATTTCTCCAGGCCGGCTTGAAAGAACAGCGTTTGGAATTCGGTAAACTGAAAGATGATCAGATCCGGCAGACCGGGGCTGATTACTGCATTGCCGGCTGCCACAACTGCCATGCCCAGATCCATGAGCTCAGCGATTATTATGAAGGCCATTACGGGGTGATTCATCTGTGGACACTGATCTGCCTGTCTTTGGGCATACTGGGACCCAACGAAAGGGCCTATCTGAGAGACGACCTCAAGGACGTGCTGGTGTTTCACCCGGAATCGGAAATGTAGCCCCTGCGTTTTTTTGTCGGATGGCGGCCGGAAAACCTACCGCCCAACAGGAGGAATTGTACATGATCGTTGCTAAGAGAAAACCTTTTGATGAAATAAAAAGCCTGCTCAAGGACTACAAGAAAGTTCTCAACGTGGGATGCGG
>JAOZPY010000404.1 GCA_029932495.1 Desulfobacterales bacterium | reverse complement strand
TTAAACAGCCTGGACCGACTCGAAGTGCGGGGACGTGATTCGGCCGGCGTCTCACTGCTGTTTGTTTTGGACGGGGCCGAATATGCCGGATTTAAAAAAACCGTCAGCCGGACCGGGCATGAAAAACATCTGCAGCAGCGCTGCGGCAAAGACACCCTGGTCAACGGAGCTGTGAGCATCAATGCCTTATCCGGCGATTCACAGACTGAACAGGTGGCGGTGGCCCTGACATACAAAGTGGCCGATGAAGTGGGCAGCCTGGGGGATAACATCCGATTTTTGCGCCATGAGATTGCAAATGATTTCATTCTGCAGGCCATTGCCGGCCGCAAGGCCGTTTTTGACACCCTGTCAGCCCATACCCGCTGGGCCTCAGTGGGAGCGATCACCGAGGCCAACTGCCATCCGGTGGACAACCGCACGACCGCGACGGCTGCCGATTGCGGCGGGATTATTCACACCTGCTTAAACGGGGACATCGATAATTACCTGCAGCTGAGAAAAAAACTTGAAGCCGAAGGAGACCGGATCCCGGAAGACATCACCACCGACACCAAGATCATCCCGCTGGTGATCCAAAGCTATATCCGGCAAGGCCACGCCGTAGCCGAGGCCTTCCGCCTGGCGGTCAACAGTTTTGAAGGATCGCATGCCATCTCCATGCACACGGACCTGGCTCCCGGCAAGCTTTTTCTGGCCCAGAGGGGCAGCGGGCAGGCCCTTTTCGTGGGACTGGCCCCTGATTTTTACATGCCCACTTCCGAAGTGTACGGCTTTGTCGAAGAAACCCCCTATTATCTCAAGCTGGACGGCGAAAAAACGGTGACCGGCGCGGCCGGACCGGTCCAGGGACAAATTTTTATCCTGGACCAGGCTTGCAAGGGAGCTCTGACAGGCATCCACGCCATGTATTACGACGGCAGCCGGCTGGAACTCGAAGAAAAAGACATCAAGCAAACCGCCATTACCTCCCGGGACATCGACCGTCAGCACTATCCCCATTATTTTTTGAAAGAAATCTCGGAAGCGCCGACTTCAGTGGAAAAAACCCTTCAAAACCGCTGGAAAATCGCCCCGGCGGACAACGGGCATTATACGGTCAGCCTCGATGACAACGTCATAACGCCGGCCCTGCGAAAAGCCCTGGCCGGAGGTCAGATCAAACGCATATTTTTCATCGGCCAGGGAACCGCCGGGGTGGCCGCCCTGGCCTGTGCCAACATTCTCAACTACTACCTGGACAACCCGGCCTATCAGATCGGTGCGCTGAAAGCATCGGAGCTCAGTGGATTTCAACTGGCAGAGCATGACAGCGCTGAAGCCATGGCCGACACCCTGGTGATCGCCATCAGCCAGTCAGGCACCACCACCGACACCAATCGCACCGTCGACATGATCAAACAGCGCGGCGCCTACACCCTGGCCATTGTCAACCGCAGGGATTCCGACATCACCTTTAAAGTCGACGGCGTGATGTACACCAGCAGCGGGCGCGACATTGAAATGTCGGTGGCCTCCACCAAGGCCTTTTATTCCCAAATCGTGGCCGGCGCCCTGCTGGGCCTCTATATCGCCAGGGTAAAAAAGCGCCGCAATGCTGAATTCGTCACCCACGAAATCAAACAGCTGCTGGAGCTTCCCGCACACATGCGCACCATTCTGGCCATGAAAGACACCGTCAGGGCCTCGGCCGAAAAGCTGGCGGTCACCAAGACATACTGGGCCGCGGTGGGCAGCGGCCCCAACAAGGCGTCGGCTGACGAGATCCGTATCAAGCTCAGCGAACTGTGCTACAAAACCATTTCATCGGATTTCGTGGAAGACAAAAAACACATTGATCTTTCCTCGGAGCCGCTGATCATTATCTGTGCCGCCGGTACGCGCAGTACGGTCATCGGGGATATCATCAAGGATACGGCCATATTCAAGGCCCACAAGGCCACCCCCATCGTGATTGCCGACCGGGGCGAAGACCGCTTCGACGGCTATGCCGAAACCGTCTTGCATGTGCCGCCGGTCAGCGAGCACCTCGCCCCGGTGCTCAACACCTTAGTCGGCCATATCTGGGGGTACTATGCCGCTCTGGCCATCAACAAGGGATCCCGGTTTTTATACGACTTTCAGGAAGAAATCAAAAAAACCCTGGAAGACTATAACCGTGCCGGGCTGGACGTATATGAAATCATACTCGAAAAGACGTTCCGGGAAAAAATTGCGGAATTTTACGGCATTTTCCGGAAAAAAAGGGCGGCCCGGCAGTTGCCGGTGGCCGTGGGCGCCCATGCCTTCTCCGATCTGACCCTGCTGCTCAAGTACCTTTCCGGACGGCTGCCGGTATCGGATTTCGAAATCGATTTCAACTGCAAGGGGACGGCGGTCAACATGCTCAACACCCTTTTTGGCTGCCTGGCCGAAGCCATCAGCGCCATGGCCCGCCCGGTGGATGCCATCAAGCACCAGGCCAAAACGGTCACCGTGGGAACCAGCCGCATCAGCGAGCGACTGGAGGGCATTCTTTTCGACGCCCTCAAAAAAGAACGTTTTGTGTTCTCCCAGCTCACCAACAACAATGTCATCGTGCTCAAAAACCTGCAGCGCGTCATTGCGCGTATCGAAGGCACCACGGTCTACCGCATTGGCGGCCTGGATGCCCTGGGGGAGCCTTCGGAGGACTCCACCATCGAGGTCATTATCAAGCGCGGAGCCGCAGCCGCAGTGCCCTCCCGGGTGGAAACCGATCATCGCCTGAAAGGGACCAAGCGCATCATCGTCAAACAGGGCAATGTTTACATCGGCAAAGGCCGCAAGGATGAGCGCAGTATCCTGGTCATTCCGGTGATGACCGCTTCGGACACCACAGCCGGCCGAATCGAATACCTGGTACTGCTGCATATCGGCTTTAAGGAAACCGTGCCCCTGGATGCCAGGATCAAGGCCCTGGGCGGCAAGTACGAACACATTAAAAACATCGTCCAGGAAAACAGCATTACCTGGGATGATCATTTTCTGGAACTGCTCGAAATCGAGGAACTGTTCGGCCGCTCGGCTGAAAAGATCGGTGAATTCATCGTCCAGCATCAAAATGGAAATTCCTGAACCCCGCCTGCATTATAAAAAAGTTGACATACCCGCATAATCCAGTGTAACATGTAAACAAAAGTGAACTCGAGCTGCATTTCTGCGGTTATTCTGTAATTTTATACCGCTTTTTTTAGCAACAACGTATGGTATTTCAGACATGGACCCCATCACCACCGACACCGACTCTTCAATTGACCGCCTGAAGGAGATTTCCACCTGGGTTTCTTCCGTCCAGGATCTTGATCAACTCTTGGAGCTGATCATCGAAAGCGCCACGCGCATGATGGACGCCAAGGCCAGCTCGCTGCTGCTGTTGGATCCCCGGAGCAAAAAGCTTTACTTTAAAGTGGCCACCGGGGAAAAAGGCACCGATGTTAAACAATTTGAAATCGATCTGGGACA
>JAOZPY010000403.1 GCA_029932495.1 Desulfobacterales bacterium | reverse complement strand
AACATCTCATAGCCTTCCTTCTTGTAGATCACCAGCGGGTCCTGCTGGGCGTATCCGCGAAGCCCGATACCCTCTTTGAGGTGATCCATGGAAAGCAGGTGATCTTTCCACAGATTGTCCACGGTCTGCAGCATCACCACGCGCTCCAGCTGCCGAAAATCTTCCTCCCCGACGGCCGCCTCGCGCTGTTCATACAGCTCGACGGCATCCTCGTAAATCAACTCGGCCAGCCCATCCCGGTTGAGCCCGTCTAAGGTCTCGGCATCGAAGTCCGGCAGGCGAAAATTAAACTGCTTGTAGACCGCGGCTTTCAGCCCCTTCAGGTCCCACTCATCGGCCGGCACCCGTTCTTCGGCGAAAATCCCCGCGATCTCCTCGGCTTTTTCGCGGATCATTTCCAAAATCGAGGGCTTCAGGCTTTTGCCGGCCAGCGCTTCCCGGCGCTGCCGGTAGATGACCTCGCGCTGCTGGTTCATGACATCATCATATTCGATCAACTGCTTGCGGATATCAAAATTGTGGCCTTCCACCCGGGACTGGGCATTTTCAATCGCCCTGCTGATCAGGTTGTGCTCGATGGGCTCGCCTTCTTCCATGCCCAGTTTTTCCATGATTCCGGTGATGCGCTCCCCGCCGAAAATCCGCAGCAAATCATCTTCCAGCGAAAGGTAAAACCGCGAGGAGCCCGGATCTCCCTGCCGGCCGGAACGGCCGCGCAGCTGGTTGTCAATGCGCCGGCTTTCATGGCGCTCGGTGCCCAGGATATGCAACCCGCCCAGATCTGTCACGCCCTCCCCCAGCACGATATCCGTTCCACGCCCGGCCATATTGGTGGAAATGGTGACCGCCCCTTTCTGGCCGGCCTGGGCGATGATCTCAGCCTCTTTTTCATGGTTTTTGGCGTTGAGTACCGTGTGCTTGATGCCCCGTTTTTTTAATTTTTTGCTGAGATTTTCTGAGACATCAATGGAAATCGTGCCGACCAGTACGGGCTGGCCTTTTTTATGCAGCCGCTGGATCTCCTCAATCGCCGCATTGAATTTTTCTTTGCGGCTTTTGTAAATTACATCCGGAAAATCCCGACGGATCATGGGCTGGTTGGTCGGAATGACCACCACATCCAGGTCATAGATTTTTTTAAACTCGGTGGCCTCCGTATCAGCGGTACCGGTCATACCGGCCAGTTTGTCGTACATCCGAAAATAATTCTGGAAGGTGATGGTGGCCAGGGTCTGATTCTCGTTTTCAATCTTGACACCTTCCTTGGCCTCCAGGGCCTGGTGCAGTCCCTCGCTGTACCGGCGCCCAGGCATCAGCCGACCGGTAAATTCATCGACAATAATCACCTCGCCGTTTTTGACGATATAGTCCACATCACGTTTGAACAAGGTATGGGCCTTGAGGGCTTGGTTGATGTGATGAAGTAGCTCAATGTACTTGGGGTCGAAAAGATTGTCCACCTGCAGGATCTTTTCGGCCCGGGCCACGCCGTCCTCGGTCAGTACCGCCGTGCGGGCCTTTTCATCAATGGTATAATCGGTATCCGGGTGCAAACGCGGAATCAGGCTGTTGATCTGATAATACAGGTCGGTGGATTTTTCCGCCGGACCCGATATGATCAGCGGTGTACGGGCCTCGTCAATTAGGATGGAGTCGACTTCGTCTACGATGGCAAAATTGAGATCGCCCTGGACCAGGGACTCGCGGTCAAATTTCATATTGTCCCGCAGGTAGTCAAAACCGAACTCATTGTTGGTCCCGTAAGTGATGTCAGCATGGTAGGCCTCCTGCCGCTGCTGATCGTCCAGCCCGTGGCAAATGGTACCCACTGTCAGGCCCAGGAACTTGTATATATTGCCCATCCATTCGGTATCGCGGCCGGCCAGGTAATCATTAACAGTGATTACATGCACACCCTTGCCGCTCAGTGCGTTTAAGTACGCCGGCAGGGTGGCGGCCAGGGTTTTCCCCTCACCGGTTTTCATTTCAGCGATTTTACCCTGGTGCAAAACAATGCCGCCGATCAGCTGCACATCAAAATGGCGCATCTTCAGGGTTCGCACAGAGGCTTCCCGGACCGTTGCAAAAGCCTCAGGTAAAAGATCATCCAGGGGCTCTCCCTGTTCAAGGCGTTGTTTAAAGACCGCAGTGCGGCCTTTGAGCTGATCATCGCTCATGGCCTGTATTTCAGGCTCCAGGGCGTTGATGCGCTCCACGAGAGGGTGCAGCCGCTTCAACTCTCTCTCGTTTTTACTGCCAAACACCCTGGTTAAAAAATTCATCATCATTGCTGGGAGATACCTCCTAAATTGAACGCGCCCTGTCGAAATTGCATTTCAAACCGTCGGGGCGACTGGTTTTATTATAGCAGATTTAAGACCTGCCTCAACAGGAAACCCTAACATTGCATAAAAAATATGAATAATCATAATTGAACGGTTGTCAAAAAAAACTGGCAGGATAAATTGAAAAAACAAAAGACGAATGGAGAGTATGCCTCCCTCTCGATAGCAGATTCATCAGGAGGAAACTTACAGATTTAATTGAGAATATACTTTTCCGGGTTGACCGGAACACCGTTTAGTCGGACTTCATAGTGGACATGGGGCCCTGTGCTGCGGCCGGTGTTGCCCATCAGCGCAATGGGCTCCCAGCGTTTTACTTTGTCACCCCTTTTTTTCAAAATTTTCATGCAGTGGCCGTACCGGGTGACGATTCCATGACCGTGATCGATAACCACCGTGTTGCCCAGCAAGCCTTTTTTGCCGGCCCAGGTCACAACACCGTTGGCGGTGGCCAGAATGGACGTTCCGCGTCGGGCGGAAATATCAAATCCACGGTGAAATTCACGCCGACCGGTAAACGGGGATTTACGGTAGCCGAAGCGGGAAGTGACCCAGGATTTTTCGCTGCGCGACACCGGCCGGATTGCCGGTGTAGAGGCCAGCAAATTCTGCTGGTCTTCAAGGGACTTGAGCAGGGATTCGAACTCCTGCTGCTGATTGATCGTCGCATCGTTGAGTTGTCTGATCTGCTCGTGCATGTCGCGCATCAGACCGTTATGCTTTTCCTTGAGCGGGATACGGCTATCCAGATCTTCGGGAGCGGAACCACCAACGCCGAAAAGGTTTTCCGAAGCGTCTGTTTTTTCAATGTTGGCGATGATGCGGATCTTTTTTTCAAAGCCGTTGAGAGTGATCAATTTTGACTTTAACAAATTGATTTCTTTAGCAAATTCTTGAATTTGCCGGCGCTGGTGATGAATTTCTTCCAGCTGACTGGCGATGTACAGTTCGCGGTTTTCGAGCCGGGCGGTGGTTTGTCTCAAATTACAGTAATCATAAATAATATAACCGACAAAAGTCAGAAAGGCCAGGAGCAGGACACCTGCCAGGCGGATAGCGGTTTTGGAGGCGCTGACCTGTTTTGCAGGCGCCCCGCTATTGCTGAGTATGACAAAAGAGATTTTCTTTCGCATGATCAA
>JAOZPY010000402.1 GCA_029932495.1 Desulfobacterales bacterium | reverse complement strand
AAACCGTTTCGCCCCGCCCTGGCCGAGTCGTGGGAAAAATCCGCCGACGGGTTGACCTGGACCTTTCACTTGCGCAAGGGAGTCAAGTTTCACGACGGCGGCCGACTGACCGCCCAGGCCGTCAAGGATTCCTTTGACCGCACGAAAAAGATGAAAAAAGGAGCAGCCTTTATCCTGGGGCCCATCAAGGAGGTCAAAGCCGTCGACAAGTACACGGTGCAGTTTCTTTTGAAAAAAGCCGCCCCCCTGGATCGCATCGTGGCCTCGGCCTACGCGGCCTGGATCGTCAGCCCCAAGGCGGTTGCCAAGGATCGCAAGTGGTTCGAACAGGGCCACGAAGCCGGCTCCGGGCCCTACATTTTGGAAAGCAGCAAGCCCGACGAGGAAATTGTGCTCAAGAAATTTGACGGCTACTGGGGTGGCTGGAAGGGGCCCCATTTTGACAGAATTGTAATCAAGATTGTCAAGGAAGCGGCGGTTCAACAGCAGATGATTGAATCCGGCGTGGCGGATCTGGGCAACCGCATCCCGGTGGAAGCCAGTAAAACCTTTAACAAAACCGCCTGCTGCCGGCGACTGGTGGGTCCCAGTTTTCTGAACTACGCCATTCATCTGAACACCCGCAAATTTCCCTTTAACAATGCGAAAATCCGCCAGGCGGTCTCCTATGCCGTGCCTTACAAGGACATGGTGGACATCGGCCTCGGCGGGCTTGGCCGGCAGGCCGTGGGCCCCATTCCCTACGGGCAGTTCGGTCATGATGAAAACCTGCATCAGTATTCCCAGGACCTGGCAAAGGCCAAAAAACTGATGGCTGCGGCCGGCTATGCCAACGGCATCAAGGAAAAAGTCATTTATACCTATGCGGCGGAAAACCAGGTGGAAAAGGCCTTTTCCCCCCTGCTCAAGGAGGGGCTGGCCAAAATCGGTATCAATGTGGACATCCGGCCCATGATCTGGAATGCCCAGTGGGATTTGATGAAAGGCGGTGCCGACAAAGCCCAGCACATGGCCGCCCTGCTGTGGTGGCCGACTTTCAGCGATCCTTACGACACACTATACAGCCTCTGGCATTCCGAGAAAAAGCCCTTTTTCAATTTCGCCTACTATCAGAATCCGGAATATGACAAGCTGATCGATGCGGCTTACACCACGCCGGATGCCGATGCAGCCCGCGGGCTTTACGTTAAGGCCCAGAAAATCCTGGTGACCGAGGCACCGTCAATTTTTCTGTTCGACGTTCAGTTGCCCGTGTTTATGCGCAAGGAGTTGAAAGGCTATGTGATCAATCCGAGCTATCCGCGGGTGGCGTTTTTCTACCAGATGTATAAAGAATAACCCTGAACAACAGTTGGAGGCCCGGCGGCTGCCAGGGCCTCCAGCTGTTTGAAGACTTGACAAACCCCGATGTTTCGCTTTTCCTGGAAGCCCAATGATACGATTTACCGTTAGAAGGATTTTGTGGCTGGCTGTCGTCCTGCTGGGCCTGTGCGCCATCACCTTCGTGCTTTCGCGGATGGTGCCCGGTGATCCGGCTTCACTTTACCTGGGGCCCCGGGCCAAGCCCGAACAGATCCAGCTGCTGCGCCACCAGATGGGCCTGGACCGGCCGCTTCACGTCCAGTTTTTGCTCTACCTGAAAGATCTGGCCCACGGCAACCTGGGTGATTCCCTGCGCACCCACCGGCCGGTGATCGCCGGCATCCTGGACCATCTCCCGGCTTCCCTGGAATTGATGTTCAGCGCCATTTTCATTGCTTTGTTGATCGGCATTCCCTTGGGTGTCATTTCGGCCCACAAGGAAAATACCCTGACCGATCATTTCAGCCGTTTGTTTTCGGTGGCCAATGCGTCGCTGCCGTCTTTCTGGCTGGCCATGATCGCCCAGATCATATTTTTTAAATGGCTGGGGCTTTTCCCGGTGGGCGGTCGCATTGATACCGTGGTGGGGTTGGTCAGCCCGGTTGAAAAAATCACCGGGTTTTACGTCATCGACGCCCTGGTGACCGGAAACTGGACTGCTCTGCAAAGTGCCCTGTCCCACCTGGTTCTGCCGGCGGTTACCCTGGCCACATACTCCATCGGACTGATTACCCGTATGACCCGCTCGACCATGCTCGAGGTGCTGCGCGAAGACTATATCACCACCGCCCGTGCAGTGGGCATTGGCGAAAGGGAGATTCTTTTCGTCCAGGGCCTGCGTAATGCCCTGGCACCGACTTTGACCACGGCCGGCCTGTGCTTTGCCTTCATGCTGACCGGCACATTTTTCATCGAACTGATTTTTTTCTGGCCGGGTCTGGGCAGTTATACGACCACGGCCATTTTTTCCAACGATTATCCCGTGATCATGGGGGTCACCATGCTAATGGCGATTTTCTACGTGCTGGTGAATTTGCTCGTCGATATGTTGATCGCCGTCGTTGATCCAAGGATCAGAATAAGCTAGCGTCCATTGCCAAACGGCATCTTTTGGCCCGGAGCCTGGATGAGAGCAAGCAAGGATTTCATGGATACTGTATCAGACAACCCTCGCCTATCGAGCAACAGCCGGGACCTGTTCCGGGGACTGCATCTGATTTTGAGAAACCCCCTGACAACCTTGGGCCTGGGGATTCTTTTGTTGCTCATGATGGCGGCCCTTTTTGCACCCTACCTGGCACCCTATCCGAACCAGGGCCGCGGGCTTTCAAATCTCGCGCAGCGGCTGGAAGCGCCTGGCGCCAGACACCTGCTGGGCACCGACAATCTGGGACGCGATATATTGAGCCGCATCATTTTTGGTGCCCGGATATCGCTGCAGGCCGCGGTGGCGGTGATCTTACTGGTGGTGGCCATCGGGGTGCCGCTGGGGCTGATCGCCGGTTATTTCGGGGGTAAAATCGACGAGCTCATCATGCGTTTTGCGGACATGATTTTGGCTTTTCCTTCCTACCTGCTGGCCATTGCCATTGTGGCCTCGCTGGGTCCCAGCCTTTTTAATGCGTTGATCGCGATTACCGTTCCCTGGTGGCCGTGGTACACGCGTCTGATGCGCAGCCAGGTGATATCGCTCAAGGAGTTGCAGTTTGTTGAATCCGCCCGGGCCATTGGCGTTTCTCGGTGGCGAATCATGTTTCGCCACATTTTGCCCAACTGTCTGTCGCCGATTATTGTGCAGGCCACCCTGGACATGGGTTATATTATCCTGGCCATCGCTTCCTTGGGTTTTCTGGGCCTGGGCACCCAGCCGCCCACCGCTGACTGGGGCGTGATGGTTAGCAACGGGCGCGAATTTTTTATGACCCAGTGGTGGATTTCCACATTTTCCGGCGGGGCGATTTTTTTGACGGTCCTGGCTTTCAACCTGGTGGGCGATGGGATCCGCGAGGCGCTGGATCCCAAGATAAGGTGGAGGTTTCAAAAAACTTAAAAAAACAATTTAAGAATGTTATCTAATGCCTTTGTGTTTTGTTGCAATCCTCCGAAAAATACTCACGTACTAAC
>JAOZPY010000401.1 GCA_029932495.1 Desulfobacterales bacterium | reverse complement strand
TTTTGCCGATCCCGTAAATATAGGTAAGGGCGATAACAATCCGTTTGTTCGGTAAAACTACCCCTGCAATTCTAGCCAATTGCCATTCCTCCTCGTATCGGGTTTATCCCTGGCGCTGTTTATGTTTCGGATTAACGCACAGAACCCGAACGATACCACGCCGTTTAATTATCTTGCATTTGTCACACATTTTCTTAACTGATGCCCGGACTTTCATGATCTGTCCCCCCTCACTCTCTATCATCTGAATCGAGTGATTAGCTGTTAGCTGCCTGTTCTAATCACTACTGGCTATTTACTCTCGCTGATTGCCACCTGCCGGATGTTGTTGCGCACGAACGCAGTCTCTATCTTTGCACGGCAAAACTGACAGCTAACCACTAATTTCTCGACCCAGGTATCTCTTTCCAGGCACTATTTCGCCCGGTAGGTAATTCTCCCCCTGGTTAAATCATACGGTGACAACTCCATGGTTACCGTATCACCGGGAAGAATTTTAATAAAATGCATCCTCATTTTCCCGGATATATGGGCCAAAACCCGGTGGCCATTTTCAAGCTCCACCCGAAACATCGCATTGGGCAATGTTTCCAGGACCTTGCCCTGTACCTCTATCACATCTTCTTTATTGGCCATACCTGTCCTTGCTGCTGTTTCACCTTTAACCAGAGCCGCTGTCTGCTCACCCACCGGCATCCACATCTGCCAAACGGCAGTATCATCTATAAACTCAGAATATCCGGACCATGGTCCGTTATCGCAATCGTATGTTCAAAATGGGCCGACAACTTCCTGTCCCTGGTCACCGCCGTCCAACCGTCACCCAGAACCTCTACTTCATAGGTACCAGCGTTTACCATCGGTTCAATGGCAATCACCATTCCGGTTTTCAACCGCATGCCAGTCCCGGCGATACCGTAATTGGGCACTTGGGGCGCTTCATGCAGTTGGGTGCCAATTCCGTGGCCGACGAAGTCGCGAACGACTGAGTACCCGTTTGATTCCACATAGCGCTGAATTTTATTTGAGAGCGTAAACAAATGCTCATCGGGCCAAGCCACCCTGATCCCTTCTTCGAGCGATTCCCTGGTAACCTGCATCAGGTGATTCGCTTCATAACTCACTTTGCCCACCGGCACCGTCAAAGCAGCGTCGCCAAAATAACCGTCCAGCTTTACCCCCACGTCAAGACTGATAATATCACCTTCAACCAGCACAATATCTTTACGGGGAATGCCATGGACTATAACTTCATTGACCGAAGCACACAAGCTGGCCGGAAACCCGGCATAACCTTTAAAAGCCGGGATTCCGCCGCGCTTTTTTATCAGCTTCTCGGTAATTCGATCAAGTTCAAAGGTGGATATCCCGGGCTCTACTACCTCCTGAAGGCGTTTCAGCACTTCTGCCACCACCTGGTTTGCCGCCCGGATTTTTTCTATCTCCCGCTTTGAACGCAGGGTTATCATCCCTTGACAGCAGCCATAATCGCGGCAAAGATATCATCGACACTGCCCGTACCGGGAATAGGCCGGACCTTGCCCTTTTTGGTGTAAAAGTCAATCAGCGGCGCCGTCTGCCGATGGTAGTTGACCAGGCGTTCTGTAATTGCTTCTTCCTTGTCGTCGTCGCGGTGATAAAGCTTGCCGCCGCAAAGATCGCAGATGCCTTCCTGTTTCGGTTTATTGAACATGATATGGAAGCTGGCACCGCAGGAACACATGCGCCTCCCGGTCAAGCGCTCAAGCAGCGCACTGTCAGGCACCTCAATGCTGATCACATGATCAATGTCCTGTCCCATGCCCTTCAGCATTTCGTCCAGAGCCTCGGCCTGGGCTACGGTCCGGGGAAAGCCGTCCAAAATGAAGCCCTTGGCACAGTCATCCTCTTTGATCCGGTCCCTGATAATGCCAATGACCACCTCATCGGGAACCAGTTTCCCCGCATCCATGTATTTCTTGGCCTCAACCCCCATGGCGGTCCCATCTTTCACCGCCGCCCGCAGGATGTCCCCGGTGGAAATCTGGGGTATCCCCAGCTTTTCAACCATTTTTTTGGCCTGAGTGCCTTTACCGGCCCCTGGCGGTCCCAACAGGATCAAATTCATTTTTCCCTCCTTGTGGCAAAAAAAGAACAGCTCATCCATCAATCGAAGCAGAAAACGGCATCATCCTCCACGGGCTCAATGCCGACCGCCCCGGGCTCCTTTTTTCATCAATCCGTCATAGTTGCGCACAATCAGGTGCGACTGAATCTGCTGGATAGTATCAATGCCGACGCCGACCACAATCAGCAAGGCAGTCCCACCAAAATAAAAGGGGACATTGAACTTGCTGATAAAAAGCATCGGCAAAACGCAGACAACGCTGACATAGACCGCCCCCCAGAACGTCAACCGGGTCAACACCCGATCAATGTATTCCGCCGTCTTTTTACCCGGCCTGATGCCGGGAACATAGCCGCCGTATTTCTTCAGATTGTCTGCCACATCGTCGGGCTTGAAGGTTACAGCCGTATAGAAGTAGCAGAAGACAAAAATGAGAACAACATAAAAAAGGTTGTAGGTTATACTCGACGGCACGAAAAGCGCCGATATCTTTTTCATGATTGGCAGATCAATAAAATTGGCAATTGTCGCCGGAAACATGATGATGGAAGAAGCAAAAATCGGCGGAATTACCCCGGCAGTATTCACCTTGATCGGCAGGTGAGTACTCTGTCCACCGTACATCTTCCGCCCCACCACCCGCTTGGCATACTGGATCGGTATGCGCCGGTGGCCGGTCTCAACAAAGACAATGACTGCCAGCACCACGGCCATCATCACCATCAGGGCCATCATGACAAAAAGGCTCATTTCACCGGTTTTCAGCAGCCTGATGGAATTGATAATCGCCGCCGGCATCCGGGCCACGATCCCGGCAAAAATGATCAACGAAATGCCGTTGCCAATTCCCCGCTCGGTAATCTGCTCACCAATCCACATGATAAAAGCGGTGCCGCTGGTCAGGGTAATCACGGTCAACAGGCGAAACCCCCAACCGGGAAACATAACCACCATTTCACCGGCCGGCCCCTGCATGCTTTCCAGGCCCACGGCAATACCAAAGCTCTGCACCACGCTCAGCAGGATCGTGCCATAACGGGTATAGGTCACAATTTTGCGATGTCCGGCTTCACCTTCTTTTTTCAGCCGCTCCAGAGTCGGGACCACCATAGCCAGCAGTTCCAGAATAATGGAAGCACTGATATAGGGCATGATCCCCAGGGAAAAAACCGACAGTCGACGCAGCCCGCCGCCGGCAAACATGTCAAACATGCCCAGCAGGGTACCTTTGGCCTGATTGAAAAATGAAGCCAGCGCCTGCCCGTCGATACCGGGGGTCGGAACGTGAATCCCGATTCGGTAGATAAACAACAAAAACAAAGTCCAACCGATTTTGCGCTGCAGCTCAGGAATGCTGCCGATATTTTCAATGCCTTTAAGC
>JAOZPY010000400.1 GCA_029932495.1 Desulfobacterales bacterium | reverse complement strand
GGCTTCCAGCAAGATCTTTTAAAGACCAGACGAAATGGTCAGGATCATCTGCAAAGGCTTGTGACTTGATATACTCTTTAATAAATGCCGCATATTCCGGATCGCTAATTAAATCTTTGTTTCTGAACATACCGCGTAATTCGTCCCGCACCTCTTTCTCCGGATCGTTCATGAATTGGCGCAAGAGCTCCTGGCATTTTGGAAAATATTTCCTGTCATGCAGTAATGATGCGGCTACGTTAGCGACGCCCTTCCGCTGTGGCACAGTTCCCATCCGGCATTCGGCAAACTCTTTTTCAAAAAAGCCATGAAACAGCCACCGAGCTGTGACCTGCCTCGCCCCTTCTCTGGCCACGTCCTCAAAGGAAGAAAAGGCCATCCGTTGAATAATTGGCCCGATCTTATCGATATGGCTTGGAACGGTATAATTAAAAAAGTTCAGAGCCCGTGGAGATGCTGGCACTCGCAGATCATCTTTACAGGCCTCGCAAAACCAATGGACAGCCAAGTCTCTGTCAATATTCAGGACAGGCTCAATGGCCTCAATGGCCGCCATTCTTACCGCTGGGTGAGGATCACTGACAAGGGACTCAATACCGGTTCTAACCTGATCCAGGCGATCCTTACGTTCCCAAAGCAGTTGCCCGATTGCGCTGGCAGCCACGCCACGGACGCAGTTGATGGTATTCTGAAAAAGTACCTCAACCGAGGCCTCGTCACAGCTCTTGTCACAATGGATATTCAATTTGCCTGCTTCCAGGTCCGGATGATTCTGGGCGTAATGAACCAGCCTTGCAATGGTTTTGTCCGACCAGTTTTCATCGGCTCTTTCTGTAATAAGCCGGCAGAATGACATAGCGGTCTCCCGGTCGTCACAGGCTCGATATTTTTCCAGTACGGCCTCAATGGTTTCAACACGCGCAGGCCGCCAGGAGTCCTTTTCAGATTGAGGAATTTCTTCCCCTGGATGCTTCTTGCCGAAACTGTCAAGGATGGCTG
The DNA here is from genome assembly GCA_029932495.1 of Desulfobacterales bacterium. Lineage (GTDB taxonomy): Bacteria > Desulfobacterota > Desulfobacteria > Desulfobacterales > JAFDCJ01 > JAFDCJ01. The sequence goes on along the minus strand of JAOZPY010000400.1, from coordinate 2,490 downwards.
AGATATAGCTTGGATTAACGTTCTCCGGGAACCGGAGCGCAAGCTGGCCAAAACGTTCAGGGTACCGCTTGGCGATCCGGCTCAGACTACCCGCAAACTGGCGAATGGATGTTACCAGTATATGCTCTGAATCAACCTGAATCCCTTTGTGATTGCCATACTCAGTGACTATCTTGAGCCAGGCCCGGTCACTTATCTTCTCGAGATTCGGATCAAGTTTGGATCCTACCCAGCCACCGGAAGAAGTGCCCCCTCTGAGGAACCTTTCTTTGGCGTAGTCCTTGAATTTCCGCTCCAACACGCGGATCAGGGCTGCCGTAGCCGGCTGTATTCTATTGGCAGCAAGCGCTGGCAGTAAAAAATACTGGGTCTTGCCCCAATAATGGCCAAAATAACCATCCCGCCAGCCTTTCAGATAATACTCGGCATCGCGTTTTTCTTCTGGAGCATGATAGTGGATGATTACCTCCTCAAGACGCTGGAATAATCCATCGGAACAGTGGGGGGACAAGGCCGTAATGAGCCGGACCGCGGGCATCCATTCCGGCTCCCGATACCCGGAGCCGAGCCGAAACCGGGCCGGATCGCCAAGCAGCCAACCTATGCCTGTATCCGCGTGACCGGCGGGCAGATAAGCGTAGACCGCGATGATGATTTCCTGCACCACTGGGGAAATAGTGTTTTCCAGAGGGCCGGTCGTCCTCGCTGTCAGTTCATCTGGCTGCTCGGCTGCCAGAGCCTGTCCAGCCAGAATAACCAATTCTATCACCCCGCGGGCAATATCCGTTTCAGGACGATGAAAATGGTTGTCCCGCCACTTTTGCAGCCTTGGGTTGTAATGATCGGCCTGAATGCTTGTCAATCTCTCCACATGGGGCATCAGGAGGTCCCAGGTCTGAACGGGGCATTTCTTCACAGCGTCATGCAGCGCCTCGAGATCCTGGTCGTACCACCGTTCAAGCCGGCCTTTTCTGCCTACTGATGTCTCTTTATCGGCAATATTCCAGGTAGAAAGCACCGCCTCGATCAACCGAACAGCGCGGAGGGGGTACCTGGCGCACAGGGTTTTCCAGTCCACGAAATTTTTCACAACGCCGAGCCTGGCCAGTTGCAGCCGCAGCTCGAACATCTTTTCGGAATCATCGGCCTCCCTCCAGCAGATTGCATTCAAGATGCGGGCAGGCCAGTCGTCGCCTTTGCCAACAAACGGCGCAAGAATCCCTGTTACCCGGTCAGGGATATGCTCGGCCACAGAACGAAGCAGCCATAAGGCCCGGTTGACTTCCTGCTCATCATCCGATTCGAGCCATTTTGGGATGACCATGGCATTTAGAAGATAGGATACCCACGGATGGTGCCCTAAAATTACGGTTTCCTGAACATGATCCTGCCAATGAGGCTCATCGAGCAACCTCAAGAAATATTTACCAATATCGTCGGCGATCTCATCGAGTTGACCGATCAACTCAAGGACGAGGTGTTTTAGGTGAAAACGCACTGCTGTTGATTCAAGGAGTCCCCGGGCTGTGTTGAAAAAATCAGCCGGCGATTCTTCGGCCAGCATGGCAAGCGCCTGGCGCAGTTGCTCGCGCCGGAACAGGGACTGATTTTCCCTCGGCCCAAGCCAGTCGATCACCGAGCCGGTCCCCTGGTAAATTTTCTGCAGCAGGCGTTCGGCTATCAGATGATCCAGATACCGTTGATGACAAAAATTAATTCTCTCTGCACTTGGCTGAAGGATACCAAAGGAAACGAGCACATTCCGAACCGATAAATTTTCTGCCACAATACTGGCGGGAACTGAAATTTCTCCTTTGCTTTCCATATAATCAAGCAGAGGCTTCAGGAATGCGCTGAGTTGCTCAGCGGATATCCCTGCCCTTTGTTCGAGACTCTGGCGACGGTTTTTCCAGAAGCGACGCATCAGCCCGGATGCTGTACGAAAGAGCGGTTGCGCCCCCTCCTTTTTTAATTCCATCCAGATTGCTAGGTTTTGCGGGCAGGATAAAATGCGTTTTTGAGACTCGGTCAGGGCAGCAAGATCCGGTCCGATAATCTCTTTCAACTGTTCGCCTGAGAATTCTTTAACCAGTATTTTGACAAAGTCATGTTTTTCGGCCTCACTGAGCAAATTCTTGATCTCAGGGTCGTTTTCCAGATCAGAGGTTCGGCAGGCAAAGACGATGACGATGTTTTTTCCAGTGCGGCGCAGTGACCGGACCTGCCGGAGCAGTTCCTTGCACACATCCATGGCAACAGAGGAATAAGCGGCGGTCCAGCGGATGGCATCGAGCTGATCCAGGATTAAAACACACTTCCTGTCAACAGCTAGACCGGCTAAGGAATAGGCAGGTGACTCGGGCAAACCCATGTCCTCGCCGAATTGTCTGGCGTTTTTATCCGGGATGCGCCGGTCAAGGCGGACAGGAAGATACGGGATATTTTGCTGCTGAAGGTAATCGGCCAGTTCATACAAAACACCGCTCTTCC
>JAOZPY010000399.1 GCA_029932495.1 Desulfobacterales bacterium | reverse complement strand
CAGGGCCGTGTTGCCATCAATGTGTATCCCAATGCCCAGTTGGGCAATGAAAAAGACATGGTCGAGGGGCTGCAGCTTGGAACTTTGCAAATGGGCCTTATTGGAGGCGGTTCTTTTCAGGATCTGGTCCCCAAGATGGCCATCGCCAACCTGCCCTATGCCTGGACCGATCATTTTCATGCCTACCGGGCCTTTGACGGCGAACTGGGCGATGAACTTTTGAGTCTTCTGGAAAAAAAAGGGATTATTGGCTTGGCATGGTGGGAAAACGGATTCAGAAACATCACCAACAATAAAAGACCGATCACAACCCCCGACGACCTAAAGGGCTTGAAACTCAGAGTGACGCCTATCAAAATGCGTTTGGATACTTTCAAAGCGTTGGGGGCTCTTCCCGTTCCCATGCCATTTTCAGAGCTTTACTCGGCGCTTCAGCAAGGTGTTGTCGACGGACAAGAAAATCCCCTGGCGATCATTTACAGCAACCATTTTTATGAAGTCCAGAAATACCTGTCCATGACGCAGCATATCTGGGGATCGGCCATCCTGGTCATCTCGAAAAGGGAATGGAATAAAATTTCACCGGCGGATCAAAAGGTCGTCAGGCAGGCCGCACTCAAGTGGCGCGACAAGCAACGCAAGATGGTCAGAGATCTGGAAAAAAGCTTCATCGACAAGCTCAAGCAGAAAAATATGGTCGTTAACACCGTTGACAAGACGCCCTTTATCAAAAAGGTACAGCCGGTATGGAAAGAATACGAACCGCTTTTCGGAAAACACCTCATAGAGTTAATTGGCAAATATCGCCAACAATAATTTGAATTGGAACTCAAACTCCATGGCGGGGGGACGTGACGTATCCTATCGCACGTCCCCCAGGCCGGGTGTGTTGCAGGATTAACTTTTTTGCCTACACTCCAGTGATGAGCAGACTGACAATCAGAAAACTTTCCGAAATAGAAACGGAAAATATTTATGATTTTAAAAGAAAGCTGATTTTTTCACCCTCCGTAACCCCAAATCATCACCTTAGATTGGCCATGGTTGAAGGCAATCCGGGGGCCAGCAGCCAGGAGCATCGCCACCCCGGCGATGAGGTGGTCTTTACCGTTCAGGGCAGCGCGGTCAATCTTGTTGAAGGTGAAAGCTACCAGACCCGTCCGCAAACCGCCCTTTGTATTGCTCCGGGATGCATCCACTCCTCCCGTGTGATCAGCCGGGAGCCGTGGGTGGGGATCAGCGCCTATTGCGATGACTGTCCGCTGATGCAAGCCAGAACCGGAGGGAAGATAAAATGCAGCCATAATGCGGTCAGGGAAAGGGACCTGTCTGAATGCGCTTCCGATAACTATGGCGGCCTTATGAAAAGAACCCTGTTTTGCCCATCGCTGACCGGAAACAGGCACATCAGCTTTTCCATTCTGGAGCATCGGCCCGGCACTGAAAAAAGCCCGCTTCAGCCTCTGCCGACAGAAAGTATCGTCCTGACCCTATCCGGGAAAGGTCAAATCACACTGGAAGGCAGGCAGTATCACCTAACTGCCCAAACGGCCGTCTGCCTTGCGCCGGATCGGAGCTATTCATTCAGTGCTCTCGGTTCACAACCCTGGGTTGCAATTATTGTCTCCTGTGATGATTGCCCCCTGATACGGCAAGAGGCGGGAACAGCAAAAGGACCGCAATAAACGCTTGGCATGCAATCAAGGGAGCCATTGTGCTTGATAAAATAATCAATTTTTTGTCGGTGAAATTGCTGCACTTGATCATCATCGCAATGTTTGCGATCATGTCAGGCGCAGTTTTTATCCAGGTCATTTTCCGCTATATCCTCCATCAACCCATTTATTGGTCGGAAGAGCTGCCAAGGTTCCTGTTGATCTGGCTGACATTCCTGGGGTCCGTCCTGGCGGTTAAAAACCGATCGCATTTGAGCATCACCGTGTTTGTCAATCGTTTTCCCGAGCGGATAAGAATCTGGGTGCAGTGTCTTGCAAACCTTGCGGCGCTGATATTCCTGCTGGTGATGGTTTGGAGCGGAATCGTCATTGCCAATCTCACAATGCCAAACAGGTCGGCGGCGCTCCAGATGCCCACCGGCCTCGTCTATCTCGCGGTGCCGGTTGGGGGAATCCTGATGATCATCTACCTTGCAAGGCAGACCATCGACTTGTTGCGTTCGCAAAAAGATAAACCTGCAGGGAGGGCCCCAAAAAAATGACCACCCTGATCGCCGCCCTTTTCATCAGCATGTTTATCAATATCCCCATTGCTATCTCCATTGGTCTGTCTTCCCTGGTGTTTATCGTACTCACCCAATCGGCGCCGATCGCGCTCATCGCCCAGCGCATGGTGGCAGGTGTTGATTCCTTCCCCCTTTTGGCCATTCCTTTTTTCCTTATTGCCGGCTCGCTGATGGCCGAGGCCGGCATCACCCCCCGGATCATGCGGCTGGCAAGCTCGCTGGTGGGCCGGATACCCGGCGGGCTGGCCATCGTGATGATTTTTTCATGTATGTTATTCGGTGCAATTTCCGGCTCCGGTGTCGCCGATGTGGTGGCCATCGGTTCGATACTGCTGCCCGCCATGGAAAAAAGTCGCTATGATCCCGGCTTCAGCGCGTCTTTGCTGGGATGTTCAGGTGCCCTGGGGACCATCATACCGCCAAGTATCGTCATGGTAATCCTGGGGGTCACAACGGGGATGTCCATTGGAAAGCTTTTTTTGGGGGGCATCATTCCCGGCGTCATAACCGGTCTGTCGCTGATGATCTTATCGTATTTGTTTTCCCTCAGGAATTCTTACGACACCGGGGAGGCCTTTTCCTTAAAAAATATCATTCGGGCCTTTAAGGAGGCCTTTCTGGCCCTGCTGACACCCCTTATCATCATCGGGGGCATCATATCGGGCATCTTTACTGCCACCGAGGCTTCCATCGCTGCCGTGGTATACGCGCTTATCCTGGGTTTTTTTGTTTACCGAACGCTTTCAGTCAGGCAGCTGCCAAGGCTTATTCTTTCCACGGTGGAAACCAGCGCCGCTGTTTTGCTGATCATCGCGGCCGCATCTCTTTTCGGATGGGTTCTGGCAGCGGAACAAATACCACAGCATTTCACCAACGCATTTCTGTCACTCACCGGCAATTACTACATGATCCTGGTGCTGATCAACATCATGCTGCTCGTGCTCGGGATTTTCATGGAAACCATCGCTATCATCATCATTGTCGTGCCGGTTTTAATGCCTGTCATCCACGCCCTGGGAATGGATCCTGTTCACTTTGGCGTCATGCTGGCTGTCAATCTCGCAATCGGGGCCAATACCCCGCCGGTGGGCGTTGATTTTTTGGCCGCCTGTCGGGTTGGAAATGTTGAAGTGGAAGATGGGGCCAAATACGTTCTTTTTTTCGTGGGGGCAATGATTATCGCGCTGATATTCATCATGCTTTTCCCATCACTTGTGGTATTCATACCCAATCATTTCATGGCGGGCTAAGT
>JAOZPY010000398.1 GCA_029932495.1 Desulfobacterales bacterium | reverse complement strand
TTGGGCATGTGAAAGGCGGCTTCATGCATGATGACCGGTGCCACGTCCGGCATGGACATTAGTACAATTTTCATGATTTTTTAACTCCATCAGTTTTTTCCCCGGGGGTTTCCAGCAACGAGCGCACCCGGGCCATCAATTCGGAGACCGCAAAGGTGTCGCTCTGGTAATCCGGATGAATGCGGGCCAGTTGTTCAACGCGGATGGTTTCGGTTGCGCAGGCATTGAACAGATATTTTCCGGGTTCAAACAGTTTGTCGGTGTTGTAAATGCGCAGAACGACAACGGGGGCCCGGCACAGCCGGGCGATTTTAAACGCTCCCTTGTTGAGCGAACCGATGCTGCCGTCACGGCTGCGGGTGCCTTCCGGGAAAATGAATAAATTGCCGCCGGATGCCAGATACGCTTTCATGGTTTCCATGTTTTCAATCATCACCGCTGACAGCCGGCCTTCAGAAGCAGAGGGAATATATCCGGACAGCAGCAGCATGCGGCCGAATATGGGTACCTTGAAAAAGCTGCTTTTGACAATGGTTTTGTGCCGTTCAAACACCGAAATCAGCACCAGTGGATCCAGGTACGATAGATGGTTGCAGACAATCACCGCGGAGCGGATCAAGCGGATATCATCGGGTATCTGCCATCGGTGCCCGGGAATAAAAATGCGGGCTACAAAAAAGAATCCCCGGTAGAATTTATGGTTCAAGCGTTGAAAAGCAAGCTCGCGGTTTTCAGCCGTTATCCAGGCCGCCAGGTATAACGGGGAAAATAAAACAACAAAACCGAGCGTGAAATAGGTCCAGATCCCCACGGTGGCGCCAAGGTCCAGTAACGGCTTCAGGCGGCGGCAGAAAAAATGCTGTTCGGACTTGCTGTAAGGGTTCACGGGTTAAGGCTTTTTTATAATCAAGCAGGTGTTCACGCCGCCAAAGGCGAAATTCTGGATGGCGGCGATGCGAATGTCAGCTTCCAGGAGATGGCGGGCATGGTTAATCATGGCACAGCGCTCATCTACCTCGTCCAGGTTCAGGGTGGGGGCGATAAACCCTTTTTCCATCATGTACAGGCTGATCAGGGTTTCGATGGCACCGCAGGATCCCATGGTATGTCCCATGTAGCTTTTAAGCCCGGTGACCACCGGGCCGTCCGCATACACCCGGCCGGTGGCCTGGGCCTCGATGGTATCGCCCATTTTGGTGGCCGTGGCATGGGCACTGACAAAATCCACGGCATCGGCGCTGATGGCCGCATCCTTGAGGGCCTGCCGGATGGTGGCGGTAATACCGTCGGGATTCGGCAGGATCAAATCTCCGCCGTTGTTGGTGCATGAAAAACCGATGATCTCGCCCAGAATGTCCGCTCCGCGTTTTTTGGCGAATTCATACTCTTCCAGCAGCAGGGCACCGGCCCCTTCACCGACCACCAGGCCGTCCCGCTGCCTGTCAAAGGGGCGCGGCGTCAGATGGGGCGTGTCATTGTAATCGGTGGAGCAAGCCAGCAGGTTGTCAAACACCGCCACCGTAGTCGTGTCATACTCGTCGGCGCCGCCGCAAAGCATGGCATCCTGACGGCCGAATCGGATCATCTCATAGCCGAAGCCGATGGACTGGCTGCTGGTGGTGCAGGCCGTGGAAGAAGAAAACACCCGGCCGGTGATGCCGAACATCTTGGTGATGTTGACGGCCGTGGTGTGAACCATGGATTTTAAATAATCCACCGCCCCGATGGAGGAAAAACTGGCGCGCGATCCGCTGAAAAAGGATTTGTATATTTCCCGCTGAACCGAAGGGCTGCCGTGGGTGGATCCGAAAGCCACCCCCAGCCTGCCGGAGGTGATAAACTCCGTGTCCAGCCCTGAAGCTTCCAGGACTTCTTTGGCCACCTGGCAGGCATAATAGGATACCGGTCCCATGGTCTTGCGATAGCGGCGTTTGAAATCATAGGCGATCGGGTAATCCACGGTGCCAAACACCCCGGAATGGATATAGCCGGACAGCAGGTCGTCTTTTTTCATTTTTTGGACCCCGGAGATTCCCTCCTCCAGGTGTCGGATAATTTCATCTTTGCTGTGGCCGATCGGTGTGATGGCGCTGCCGGCCGTAATAACAACCCTGCGTTCCATTTGCCGCCTTGTATGTATGGTTTGTTTTGCCGCCGTCTCTCGGCGGTTTCGTGATCATGCCGGCCGGGTTTTTGTTTCACCGCCGGCGCGGCTTTGGGCCAGCCCCTCGATATAATCCAGAATCTGATTGATCGTCCGGATTTCCATGGCGTTCTTTTTTTCAGCCCGGGTCAATTCCGAGCCGAGCAGAATCTCAATTTCCCGCAACAGTTCAATGGCATCGATGCTGTCAAACTCGTGGACTTGCCTCAGGTCATCGTCGAGTCCGGGGTTGTCAATTTCAAACTGCTCGCTGAAGATTCTGATAATCTCTGATTTAATTTTATCACGTGTCATCAATGCCCGTCTTTGTCCATGTGAGAATAAAAAAACAAAATATTACATCTTCTGTTCGGTTTGTTCAACCCCAAATGATTGCCCGGCTGGTTTTGACTCGATGGTCAGAAACGGCTCAAAATGATACCACTGCAGTGGATAGCGGCGAAGCGCTTTTTCCAGGGCGTCGGCATACCGTTGTGCAGAGCGTTGAATGGCCGCCTCTCTCTGGTCCCGGGCGGCAGGGGAAATGAAACCGGGGGGTGACATGCTGAACTGGTAGCGGTTTTTCCCTGTACGGAAGGCAAAAAAAATAAAAACAGGCGCACCGGACACCAGGGCCAGTACATGGGGTGCCTGGGGGAATTCAATTTCATGCCCCAGAAATTTCACCGGTACCGTGCGTTGATCCTTTTTCCATACCAGATCGCCGCTTAATGAAACCACACCGCCAGCCTGAACAAACCGGATGCCCTCGACAATGTCCAGCGGGGAGCCGCCGTTTTCGTCCACCGCCAGGATGCGAATGTCATTTTGGACCAGGCTTTTCTTTTGAATCCGTTCGATTTGTTCTTTTTGCCGGGCTCCCATGTACAACAGCAGCCGGGTCCCCTTGAGCCTGCGTTTTAACAGGTGGGCGCCGACCTCCCAGTTGCCCATGTGCGACATGAGCAAAATGGCGCCCCGACCCTCGGCCAGGGAGTGTTCCAGGCGCTCCAGGCCGCTGGAAGTGTAGGTGATGTCATCGGATTGCTGCAGCACAAAGCGGTCTAAAACGACATCCGTAAAATTATGAAACTGCCGCCAGGTACAGCCCAGGTGAAACAGCCGGCTGCGGTGCGGGTACAGGGCACGGTATACTTGCACGCTGTTGCCGACCCGACGCGGAAAAAACAGGAAATACCCCGTGGCCACAAACCAGGCAAACAGCACAAAGACCCAGCGTCCTAGGACTTTTGTCAGCAGGGTGGTGGTGGTGTAGAATAATTTGCTCATCACAGGACCGTCAATTAAGGCCTTCGTGTTTTCCCACGAAAGGATGCACCAGGATTCTGCGGGTG
>JAOZPY010000397.1 GCA_029932495.1 Desulfobacterales bacterium | reverse complement strand
CCTGGTTACCCGGCTATTTCATTTATTTTCTTGAAGAAATTGTTATTTTAGGTTATAAATTCATATGGGGTAAATCTCGCCAGAGGGTAATTTTGCGCCTGAATTATGATGTGAAGGACGGCCGGATGAAATTCAGCAAGTTGTTAGGGGAAAAATTTTTGAAAAAGCGAAACCTGTATTACAAACTCAATTTGATATTTGGACTCTTTTTTTTCTTTCCAGTGGTGGGGTTTATCTTTTTCGGCATCAAGTATCACATGCTGGAGGATGAATACATCCCTTTCTTTTTTCTCGGTGTTCTGGTTTTTGCCTTTCTTGGATTCAATATCCTCAAACACCTGTTTGACAAGATTGCCCACATATCCGAACAAATGTCAGCCAATTATATTACCGAACTGTCCAGCGAGGAGATGCAATCCGGCACGGATGAGCTGCACGCCATCGTCAGCTCTTTTACCGCCATCGAAAAACAATTTTCCAGCACTTTTCGGCAGCTTGAGAAAAAATCATCCGAAATTTCAATTTTAAAAGAGCTTTCAGAACTGTGTTACGTAACCTTTGACCCGGAAGAAATCCTTTATGTCACCCTGGAGCGGGCGCTGCTGCTGACAGGTTCGGACATGGGCTCCATTTTGACCCTTGACCGGGATGAACCCAAAGCCTTTATTGTCAAAGCCACCGTGGGGCTGGGAAAGTATGTCAAGTCTGGTGACCGGATTGATTTCGACGCTAGCATTGCCAAGTATGCCGTCATTAATAAATCCCCCCTGGTCATCGAGGACATTGAGCAGGACAAGCGTTTCGGTCGGGCCAACCTCAGTCATTACGGTACCAAGTCCTTTGTGTGCATGCCGATCAAGACCAGCAAGGAGATCATCGGGGTGCTGACCATTTCGTCACGCAGCGACAACCGGATTTACACCCAGAGCGAGATCGAAGTGCTCACCCCGCTTCTGAGCAATGCCGCTTTTACCTATGAAAACCTGCGCCTTTTAAAGGAAAATGAACGCGCCACGGTCTATCACCGGTTCATTGAAAAAATATTCAAGCTGTTTAATTCCAGCTTTCGGGACAGTGAACTGATTCACGCCGTGCTGAGCGAAATCCAGAGCCTGGTGAGCTATGACCTGGCGCTGGTGATGACAAAACACGAGAACAAACCCGGTCAGGTGCAGATTTCCGATATTCTTAGCAGCGGACCGTCTACGCTGGTCGGGGGAAACTGGTATTCCTACGACGGATCGGTGGTTGAGGAAGTCTTTAAACAGGAAACCGCCCTGATTGTAAATCATGGCCGCCCGGGTGCCAGTGTGCTGGATCGGATTCTTTTCCAGGAACATGAATGCCGGTCATGCCTGTTCGCGCCGTTGAGAGCCAACGGACAGGTGCATGGCCTGCTGGTCCTGGCAGCCTGTGAACCTGGTGCCTTTAACGATGTCCAGGAGCTTCTAAAATGGATTGCCGGCGGGCTTTCGCTGGTCATCGAGCGCAACCGGCTGTCTGCGGCGGTGGTCAAACGCAACCAGGAACTGGATACCATTCGTCAGATTGGCAGCGCCCTGGCTTCCTCGACCTTTGATATCAGCAAGGTCCTCAAGTACACCATGGACATGATCCGCGAAGTCATGAATGTGGAGGCCGGCTCGCTGTTGTTTGTCAAAGGCAGCGAGCTTGAAATTGCCGTGGCTTTCAATATCAGGATAAAAGCCATGCAAAAGTTCCGGCTGAAGCTAGGGCAGGGCATTGCCGGTTACGTGGCCGCGCGCGGTGAGGCTATCGCCGTCAATGATACCGAGAAATCGTCGCATTTTTTTCCGGTAATCGATGAGGCCTCCGGGTTCAAGACCCGCTCTGCACTCTGTGTCCCCATGATTTCCCAGGGCCGCGTGATCGGGGTCATCGAAGTGCTCAACAAGACCAGCGGTGATTTCAGCCACGACGACAAGGACCTGCTGCAGGCTATCGCGACCTCGGTTTGTATTGCCCTTGAAAATGCCCGCCTGTATAAAGAAACCCTGTCAATGGCTCAACACGAACGGGACGTGCGCCGGATGTTTCAAAAATTCGTTCCCAAAGAAGTCGTGGACAAGATTATCCACGGCTCGGAAAACGGGACCCCCATCGTTGAAGAAATTCGCACCATCACCCTGTTGAATATCGACATCCGGGGGTTTTCCGACCTGGCCAAGAAAATTGGCTCCCAGAAAACCGTTGCCTTGCTGAACAGTTTTTTCTCGATCATGGGCGGTGTGGTTTTTAAACATTCCGGAATTGTTGATAAGTACCTGGGAGACGGATTTCTGGCACTCTTCGGCGCTCCGGTTTCCAGCACCGGCGATGCGGACAACGCCATTGCAGCGGCCTTTGAAATGAAACACCGCCTGCCGGCACTCAACAAATACCTGCAGGAAAAATTTGGTGCCGGGGTAAAAATGGGAATCAGCATCCACACCGGTGAAGTCGTGGTGGGCAATATCGGCTTTGAAAAAAAGATGGACTATACTGTCATCGGAGATTCAGTTAATACGGTTTTCAGACTGCAAAACCTGACAAAACCATTTCCCGACTCAATTCTGGCCAGCAATCAGACCCTGCGCGCCGCCCGGTCACGCTTGGAAGTGGCTGAGGTGGAAATCGGTGACGATCCCAATCATGAATTCACTGATATGAAAGTGTACCGACTGCTAGAGCGCCGGGTGGAGAAGAGACGCGCCGCCCTGGCAAACTGAACCGATGCCGGGACTTTCCCCCGCCTGAAAAAAATCTGCAATGTGTCCTTGACAAAAGATGCCGGTAAAATTAGCTTCTATGTTTATGCAACGTTGAGGACAATCCACCCTGCTGGAGGCGCACATGCCAACAACAACCCCTGCTTCCCTGAAGGGCCAGTTTTTAACGGCTATGCCCGGGATGGCAGATCCAAATTTTTACCAGACTGTTACCTGCATCTGCGAGCACAACGAAAATGGTGCCATGGGAATCGTCATCAATCGTGTCCAATCATCAGTAAGCGGCCAGGATATTTTTGAAGAATTGGGGATCGAGTTTGCGCCCGGTGCGCAGGCGATTCCCATCCATATCGGCGGTCCGGTTCACCTTGGTGAAATTTTTGTGCTCCATGGCCCACCGTTAGAGTGGGAGGCCAGCCTGGTCATTACAGCCTCGGTGGCCATGAGCAACACCCGCGATATTCTGGAGGCCATCGCCATGAATCAGGGCCCGCGCTCCTTTATCATTTCCCTGGGGTGTGCCGGATGGGGCCCGGGGCAGCTGGAAGCTGAAATCAAGGAAAATGCGTGGTTGACATCGCCGATTTTTGAGGAAAATATTTTTAAATTGCCGGTGGAGTCGCGGTGGGAAGAGGCGGTTAAGAAAATGGGAATCAATCCGACGCTGCTATCGGATACAGCAGGGCATGCCTGAGTTGCCGGCTTATTGGGTTCAGCCCTTGGCCTTGGCTTTCGCCTTGGGTTTCTTTTTTTTGAGGCAGACTTTATCTT
>JAOZPY010000396.1 GCA_029932495.1 Desulfobacterales bacterium | reverse complement strand
CCGATGCCATGGAGATTCTGGCCCAGGAAGAAGCCCAGCATCTGGTGGACATGGACCAGGTCGTGCGCGATGCCATTGTCCGGGTCGAGCAATCCGGCATTATTTTTCTGGATGAAATTGACAAGATCACCGGTGGCAACGACAGCCACGGTCCGGACGTATCCCGGGAAGGAGTGCAGCGCGATCTGCTTCCGATTGTCGAAGGCAGCACGGTTACCACCAAGTACGGACCGGTTAAAACAGACCACATTCTGTTTATTGCTTCCGGAGCCTTTCATACGGTCAAGCCCTCGGACCTGATTCCGGAGCTGCAGGGGCGATTTCCCATCCGAGTGGAGCTCGATTCACTCGGCCGCGAGGAATTCATAAGAATTCTCACTGAGCCGAAAAACGCCTTGCTGCTTCAATACATTGCCCTGATGCGTACCGAGGGGGTTGACGTTGTCTTCGAAGATGATGCCGTGGCGGAAATTGCCGCCATTGCCGAGGAGGTTAACGACCGCACGGAAAATATCGGCGCGCGGCGGCTGCATACCCTTATGGAATGCCTGTTGGAAGACATTTTATTCGACGCACCGGATATGCAGCAGCAACGGTTGGTCATCGACAGGAAATATGTGGAGGATAAATTAAAAGGTATTAAGGACGATGAGGATTTGAGTCGGTACATATTATAACAGATCGGTTCAACCATTTGATCGGGGACAGCCAATGACAGCTGAAATCATGCAACAGGCCGAGCAGGTGATCGCCAAAACCTACCAGCGGTTTCCGGTGGTTCTGGAAACGGGCAGCGGCTGCACGTTGGTGGATACCAGCGGGCGGCGTTTTATAGATTTTGTCGCTGGTATTGCGGTTTGCAACCTGGGTCATGCCCACGAAGGGATCACCCGGGCGGTGATACGGCAGGCTCAGGCCCTGTGGCACGTGTCCAACTTGTACTATACGGTGCCCCAGGTTGAACTGGCCGCCTGGTTGGTCGCGCATAGCTTTGCCGATCGCGTTTTTTTCTGCAACAGCGGCGCCGAGGCCAATGAAGCGGCCATCAAGCTGGCCCGCAAGTATTTTTATGATCGCGGCGAAAAGGGCCGATTTACCATTGTTGCCATGGAACAGTCCTTTCACGGACGGACCATGGCAACCCTTTCGGCTACCGGGCAGAGTAAGATAAGAAAAGGATTTGATCCCGTTCTGCCGGGCTTCGAGTTTGTACCTTTTAACGATATTCAGGCCCTGCGCGACAAGGTTGGATCCTCCACCTGCGCGGTGCTGGTCGAACCCGTTCAGGGTGAAGGCGGCGTGCGCTGTCCGGATGCTGACTACCTGAAGGCCATGCGCCAGATTTGCGATGAAACCGGGGCCCTGCTCATTTTCGATGAAATTCAGACCGGCATGGGACGCACGGGCAGGCTTTTTGCCCATGAGCATTTCAAGGTGCAGCCCGATATCATGACGCTGGCAAAGGCGCTGGCGAACGGCTTGCCCATCGGAGCCATGCTGGCCAGTGAAAAAGTCGCCGGGGCGTTCGGCCCCGGTGCACATGCATCCACCTTTGGCGGTACTCCCCTGGTGAGTGCTGCGGCCCTGGAGGTATGCCGCACCTTGGTGGACAATCATGTGATCGAACAGGGGCGAAAATCCGGAGAATATTTCAGGGAAAAACTGGAAGCGCTTCAAAAGCGGCACGACTGCGTGGTGGAGGTGCGTGGACTTGGACTGCTGCTTGCCATGGAACTCAATATCGCCGGGAAATCCATTGTGGATGGATGTATGCAGCGCGGATTTTTAATCAACTGTATCCAGGAAAAAATATTGCGTTTTGTGCCGCCGTTGATTATCAGCAGGGAAGAAATCGACGCGCTGATGGGCTGCCTGGACGAATTGTTGGGCGCAGACACCGCTGTCGCTTGAAAAGGGATGCACCATGAGTGAAAAACTCTGGCAGGGACGGTTTTCCGAAAAAACGGATCGCATCGTTGAGGCCTTCACTTCTTCGATCCAGATCGATCGCCGGCTTTATACCTACGATATCCAGGGCAGCATGGCCCACTGTAAAATGTTGGCCAAAGTCGGGATCATCTCCAAGGCCGATGCCCGGGTGCTGATTCAAGGGCTTGAAAAGATCAGACAGGAGATTGCGGCCGGCCGCTTTCAGTTTGACGATGCCCTGGAAGATATTCACATGCATATCGAAGCCCGGCTGGGGGAAATTGCGGGGCCGGTGGCCGAAAAACTTCACACCGCCAGAAGTCGTAATGATCAGATTGCTTTGGATGTTCGCATGTACCTGCGCCATGAAACCTCACACATCATTGAACAGCTTCATGGACTGTTAAGCTTAATCGTCGGGGTAGCCCGGAAAAACCTGGATGTGATCATGCCGGGTTACACCCACCTGCAGCGTGCTCAGCCGGTTTTGCTGGCCCATCATCTGATGGCATATTATGAGATGTTTTCCCGGGACATGCTGCGTCTGGACAATTGCTTGTCTCGAATTAACGTGATGCCATTGGGGGCGGCAGCTCTTGCCGGAACGACATATCCAATTGACCGGGCCTATACGGCGACCCTGTTGCGATTCGATACGGTGGCCGCCAACAGCATTGATGCGGTTTCAGACCGGGATTTCATCATGGAATTTCTGGCGGATGCCAGCATTGCCATGGTGCATTTCAGCCGGTTGTCTGAAGAGCTCATTTTATGGTCCAGCGCAGAATTTGATTTTGTTGAATTTCCGGACGCTTTTGCAACCGGCAGCAGTATCATGCCCCAGAAAAAGAACCCTGACGTAGCGGAACTGGTGCGGGGCAAAACCGGGGCGGTGATTGGCTGTCTGACGGCCCTGCTGACCATGATGAAATCCCTGCCGCTGGCCTACAACCGGGATATGCAGGAGGATAAAAAAGTTTTGTTCGATGCCGTGGATACACTGGCCGCCTGTATTGAAGTATACAGTGCAATGCTGCCGAAGCTGCATTTCAATCAGGAAAAAATGCAGCAGGCCGCTGCCGCTGGATATCTGGATGCAACCGACATGGCTGATTATCTGGTGAGCCGGGGAATGTCCTTCCGCCAGGCCCACCGGCTGGTGGGTGAGGCGGTCAGCTTTGCCATGAGCAGGAAAAAAGAACTGCATGCGCTCTCCCTTGATGAACTGCAGGCCTTTTCGCCACTGATCCGCAGGGAGATTTTTTCAAAGTTGTCGATTCGGCAGATGGTGGATCGGCGTGAATGCGAAGGCGGCACCGCAACGGGGACCGTGAAAAATGCCATTGCGACGGCCGAAAAGAAACTCAATCATATGAAAGCGCACCTTCCCGATTTCCATTTTGAAAACAACCCGGAAGCGATGCCATGATAAAAGCAGGCCGGACAGGACCCCTCACTTTGCCTGCCCTGGTCCTGGGGGCGGTGATGGTGATCGTCGCCTGGGGGCTTATGGGTGGCTGCGGCAGAAAAGCGCCGCCGGAACCACCCCTGGGTGCCCGGCCTGCCAAGGTTA
>JAOZPY010000395.1 GCA_029932495.1 Desulfobacterales bacterium | reverse complement strand
CAAGCGCCTCAAATTTATCATTGCCTGACCACGGCACCAACGACATAACCGGCTGCCAGTGAACCCAGGATGGTAAACAGGGTCAGCAGGGCCGTATAGGTCCAACCGAAATAAGCAATCATGATGGGCAGCAAAAAAGGCTTGACGGCGCGGTTGCCCAAGAAAATGGTGATCAAAAAACTGGATGCGCCTTTTTGCCGCAGATCCATGAGCAGGGGATACCAGGCATAAATGGGCCCCATGGAGACAATGCCGGCGGCGGCACAAAGCGCAATGCCTTTGATACCGGAATCTTTTCCCAGAAAGCGGATAACATGTGAAGGCTTTAAAAAAAGGTTCATCGCCAGCATTAAAATGAAAACCAGCCCCATGGGAAGCGCAAGGCGTACCAGGATTTTTCCGCTGTTGCCCAGCGCCTGAAAACCTTTTTCCGGAAAAGCGATCAGCAATATCACGTAAATTGCCAGCACAACGGTCGGGAAGATAATCTGCCATTGCTTTGGTTTTCTCTGGGGCGAAATTTTAATTGCCATCTTGTTTATGCAACGTACCCTGTTAATAATTTTAAAAAGACCACCGTTAAAACAGCTATCAGCAGACACAGAACAAAGAAAACAGCATTTCTTGCAAGCGCAAATTTTTTGCCCAGAGCACCAATTTCCGCCGGCAGTTGCACCAGTCCGACCGTCACCCAGGCGGTAATGAAACCCGTTACCGCCGTCAGGCTGACCCCATATTTGAGCAGCTCACCGCCGATGAGATAACTGTTGATCGGATTGCCGGTAAAAATACTGCCCAAACCGGTTGCGCAGAGTGTATCCAGCAGGGTGTTGCCGGAAAAAATCGATGATAGAAGCGCTTTTGAGAGAAAGGTATTGAAGAGGCCGACGAGCAGGACCACCGCGACAAGTATCGGCAGCAGGCTGGCGATCTGCCGGGCTGACTTCTTGAAAGCCTTTGCCAGGGCAGCTGCGCCGTTGGCCGGTTTGTTAACCGATATCGTCGTGCCTGCATTATCTATTGGGGCTGCAAAGCGCTGCTGCCGGTATTCAGCAACCGCATCTGCAACCGTTCCGGTGACCCCGGTTACGACGTTGATGCCACTTTCGGAGAGATAGCGTATCGCCATCGGGCTGCAGTAACCGGTCAACAGCACATCGACATGCCTGTCGATGGCCAGCACCACCGCCTGGAGGCCGGATGCGCGCTGATCAGCAGCCGCCGGGTTCGGCACGGCCTCAAAGGCCATGGTCTGTGTGTCAAGAAAAATTAAATAGGCTGAAGTTCCCAGGCGCTGCCCCACGGGGGACTGTAAATTGGGTTGCTGCGCTGAAACGGCGATTTTCATGTGCGGTTTTTTTTTTTCGCGAATTGAGGTGCGATTACAGTTCAATGATTTTCCCCGCGCCGCCGCCGATGAACTTTTGCGGATAAAGGCCTTGGATTTGCCGTGCGTATCGCGTGCAATGGGCCGGGCAGATCAATTCCAGATTCTTGATCAATTCAAATTCACTGAAGCCGTGCAGCCCGCCGATAAGGGCCCGGACGTTACCGATTTTCGAGGCGGCCGAGAGTATCCGGCCCACACCCGGATGGGAACAACCGGCAATGACAACCAGACCCTTTGGCTGTGAAATTACCATGGATTGTTCGAAATTGTCCAGTGCACCGGTGGAAAAAATTGTTTCTTCGATTTTAAGACTGTTTTGAACACGGATAACCTCAGTGGCATGGCGTGGTTCCGGACAACCGGCAGGGATATAGACCCGGGTGGGATGCAACTTGAGAAAGTTGGACAATCCTCCGGTATGATCCCAGTGCGGGTGGGAGATAAAGACCAGATCGATGACTTCGGGCCGGATGCCCAGGGCGTGCATGTTGGCCAGCAGGATGGAGCCCCGGGCACCAGTGTCAAAAAGAATGTTTTTCCCCCCGGACTGGACCAGGCAGGAAAAGCCCCAGTCGGATCGGAGGCTCTTCAGGTAGGCTTCGTTGTCATAAAGGAGGGTTATTTTCATCTCAGAGCCTGCCCGGCTTTTGGGTTCTAAGCGTTGCCGCTGACCGTGGAGGACGGGACAATTCAGTGAAATGCCAGCGATTGGTCTTGCGAAGTTTTGTTCTATCTGAAAGCGCAAAGGGGCAGCCATCCGGCCACCCCCTTGCATTCGGAGCTAGTTGCAGCCTCCCACTGCTGCGACTGCTGCGATCGCATCAGGACTCTTCATCGGGTGCATTTTTGTCCAGCTCATCGATGCGCCGGTTGACGGCGTCCAGAGAGCTTTTCAGGTAATCAGCCTGGGCCTTGAGCATGTCGATGTCAGCCGTGCTGTCCACCGGAACACCCGCAGCCGGGGGATACCAGCCGTATCCTCGGCCGTAGCCACGACCGTAGCCCATCCCGGCTCCATAGCCACCCCGGAAGCCGCGTCTTAATCCCAGACCACGGCCATAGCCGTAACCGCCGCCATAGGCGGCGACATTTCCACGCGTTGCCGGGTTGCATAGACCCCGGGCACCACCGGTCATGGGACCGGCTCCCATGGGTCCTGTTCTGTCAAATCCTGGCATATGATCACCTCCTTCAATTGTCATTGATTCGCTTTATTGTGGATCGGTTTATGTTATCAAGACCACCTGCCGCGGCCCTGGCCGCCGCCTCTTCCCTGGCCTTGTCCAGCGCCACGGCCGGTTCCCTGGCCCCGGCCCAAACCTCTACCGGATCCCATACCGCCCTGTCCGCGGGGTGTGGAGGATCCACTGCCGGGATTGCATCTTCCAAGGCCTCTTCCCGTTTTCGGTCCCTGTCCCTGGGGGCCTGTTCCATCTCCTCTGGGCATGTTGTTCACCTCCTTCCATTGGTTTTACCTAAATGTTCGTCTTTGAGTCTTTATTATTCGCGTCTTATATTGCTAAGAAGCCGGGCAATATTGCCACACCGAAATTGTATCAGAAACCGCGCCTTCTTCCACCTCTTCTGCGCAGACGCCGGCCCATGCCGCGCAGTTCATAGTTTCCGCCCCCGATTTTCAATGCCTTGGCGGTTACCAGGGCTTCTGCCACCCGGCTGCGCGCGTTGCCCAGGATCCTGCCGTAGGTATGCCGTGATACCTCCATCATGCGGGCAGCTGTTTCCTGATCCAGATGTTCGAAATCGCTGAGCCGAATGGCCTCCAGTTCTTCCACCGACAGCAAGACCTCTCCATTGGCACTTTGTCCGTGGGGGACAAACGCCGCGATGACCGGATAGGCTGAAACATATCGGGGTATTTTGGGTCGGGGCATGGCACATATTCTCCTGTTATGCTCATTTGAGCTAAATATATGCCTGATGCTTCACAATGTCAAGGGATAAAATGCTCAAAAGAGCAAAATTAGTGAAATGGGGTATGCATTTCAGCAGAGCACCGGGTCCGAAATTTGATTCGATCAGGTCAAATCATTCGCCGCCGCATTTACCTGGTAAAAAAAACCGCGCTGCTGTTTTACCACGCAAATTTTCCCGTCGGCTTCCA
>JAOZPY010000394.1 GCA_029932495.1 Desulfobacterales bacterium | reverse complement strand
CCACTTCTATGCCGGCGGCAAATGGCAGATCGACTTCTAATCCGCCGGACCGCAGCTTAGCGTTTGGCTAAGCTCTTTTAAAACAAAAAGCCCGGGGCATCCGCCCCGGGCTTTTTTTATTTTGTGCTTTCTATAATTAAAAATGCGCGTTGCAAAGGGTTGCAGGCTCAGGGGTTGGTCTGCGCCCCCGCCTTCTGAAGCCCCCCCAGCTCATAGGCGATGAGCGTGGTTTTAGGCTCACCGGTCAGAATCACCCTTCCCTCCTTGATCACCACCGCGGCCACCAGTTCCGGCCGGCCGTCGTTGTCAAAATCTCCGACGGCAAAATCCTGGATATAGCCGGAAATCTGGCGGGTTTTCCAGGTCGGCACCAGGCCGATCCCGTCCCAGGTCAGGGCCACGAATTCGGCTTTGGTGAGTTTGCGATATTCCAGCTTGCGCCCGGACAGGTCGTAATTTTTCGCGGTGATCACCACGCTGTCCCGATCACTTCCCGCCCGCCAGACCAACAGACGCAAGGGCAGATAAATCATGTTCTCATGATCTCCCTGCTCCCGCATGGGCCCGGATACATAAAGCATGCTGCCCCCATAGCGTTCGCTGCCGCTCCAGAGAGTCTTGCCCGTGGCTCCGAGCACCCGCAACTCATCATTTGGCTTGTAGGTCACCACGGTTTCCTGCTCGTTGTTAAGCACGTCGCCGATGGTCAGCCCCAGCAGGCAGGTCTGCCGGGGGGTTTTGATCACGTCGCCGGGCGCATATTCATCGCCTTGCCAGTGCAATTCATGAATCCCGCCCGAATAGGGGTTGCCCACCCGGGATCGCTGGCCGAGCAGAATTTCTCCCCGGGCGGGGGTTTGCACCACCCGGTACAGCCAGGGAGTGTCCTCTGCGATCCTGACAAAGTTCTGTCCGTCAAATTCGAGCACCAGCGAGGTGACGACGTTTTTTTTGGCATTCAACGCGCTGACAAAAATTTCGGCTTTCCCGTTGTCATTGATATCGCCCACGTCCACGCTGATAAGCCTTATGCTTCCCATATCCGCAATTTCCGCGATCTTCTGAAAGCGGCCGGCAGCCGCCCGGTAGACAATAACGCTTCGGGGCGTAGCGACCACCGTTTCAATACGCCCGTCGCCGTCCACGTCTCCCAGGGCAACGCCGTTGATGAGATGTTTGAAATTGGCGCTTTTCCAGAATTTCTGCCGTAACCGCCGCACCCTTTCAGAACCGACAATCTCCAACTCGTTGCGCTGCCCCGGTTGCTCGCTGATAAAACCCTCCTGGTTCAAAAGCTTTTCCGGATGCACGCGCAGGTTGGTTGTGGGCGTCTTCGGCTGGGACGGGGACGGGTTGGCGGCGGCCGGCGGGACAGCCGGTGCTTTTTGGGAAGCCATCACCCGGCCGAACACCCTGCGGTTGATATCCGCGGCCATCCCGTCGACCCGGCTGATAATCCCCCCCAGGGTGGGACTTTCGTTGAAAAAGCTCATGGTAGGCCGGGCGCCGGAGACATCCACCGTTTTGGCATCGATGCTCACGTTGTGCCCCAGCACCGTCAGACTGCCGTACAGGATAAAATCGGCCTTCAGCTCAGCGCCGATTTTACGGGCGGCCTGCTCGGTCATCGGCCCCGGCAGGGCTGCCGACTTGATGGCCGCTTCCACGGCGGGCCGTTCGATCACCTCTACCTGGCCTTCTTCGGCCAGCCGGGTGGCCAGCATATCGTAAATACCGTCACGCAGAAACGACAAATCCTTTTGCGCGTTGATTTTAAAGGGCAATAATGCCATGCGTTTTGGGCCGGCAGCGAAAGAAAAATTAAAAACCATGGTGACAATCAGGATTAAACCCGTATAAGACAGGAGCCTTAAATATTTCAAAGTGGCCTCTCCTTCAATTTATGTCCGTGGTCAGTTGTCTGTTGTCCGTTGCTGTTTGCTGATCGTCCGTTGTCAGCTGCTCGTTTTAAGCCCATAATCTCACAACAAGGAACCATGGCCCTTTACAACGGACCACGGACAACTGACAGTTTTATTCCAATTTCTGTTTCAATATCTCGTTGATCAGCTTGGGATTGGCCTTGCCCCGGGTAACCTTCATGGCCTGGCCGACAAAAAATCCCAACAGCTTGGTTTTACCGTTTCTATAGGCCACGACCTCTTCCGGATGATCGGCAAGAATTTTTTCAACCACCGCTTCCAGTGCCTGGCCGTCGGAAATTTGAACCAGTCCCTTTTCTGCGACAATTTTGCCGGCCGGTTTGCCGGTTGCAGCCATTTCTTCAAAAACGGATTTGGCCATCTTGCCGCTGATCACCCCATCTTCGACCAACTGTAACAGTTGCGCAAGTCCTTCGGCGGAAACCGGCGACTGGTCGATGCTTTTTCCCTGGGTATGCAAAAGTCCCAGCAAAGCGCCCATGACCCAGTTGCTGACAATTTTGGGATGCGGGAAAAAGCCCAGGCATGCCTCGTAGTAATCAGCCAGCTCCCGTTCGGATGTCAGCAGGCCGGCATCGTAGGCCGGCAATGCGTATGCATCCATGAAGCGCTTTTTCTTGGCAGCGGGAAGTTCCGGCAACTCCCGGCGAATGCGCTCGGTCCACTGGGCGTCAATTTCCAAGGGCAACAGGTCCGGATCCGGGAAATAGCGGTAGTCGTGGGCCTGCTCCTTGCCGCGCATGGCAAAAGTCTGGTTTTTATCCGCGTCCCACAGCCGGGTCTGCTGGATGACCTGACCGCCATCGGCAAGAAGTTCCTGCTGACGGCCGATTTCGTATTGCAGCGCCTTTTCCACATGCTTAAAGGAGTTTAAATTCTTCAGCTCGGTGCGCGTTCCCAGTGCCTGGGTCCCCCGGGGACGGATGGATACATTGGCATCGCACCGGAAACTGCCTTCTTCCAGGTTGCCGTCGCAGATCTCAAGATACCGGACGACAGACCGCAGCTGCCGCAAATAAGCTCCGGCTTCTTCGGGCGAGCGGATATCCGGCTCGCTGACAATTTCAATCAACGGTACCCCGGTGCGGTTAAAATCCACCCGGCTGACAGGCTGCCCCGGGTCATGAACCAGCTTGCCGGCGTCTTCTTCCATATGAATGCGGGTAATGCCAATGCGTCGTATCCCCCCGTTGACGGCCACATCCACGAAACCATGCTCGGCAATGGGCAGCTCGTACTGGGAAATCTGGTAACCTTTGGGCAGGTCCGGATAAAAATAATTTTTGCGCGCAAAGCGGCTTACACCGGCAATCGAACAACCGGTGGCCAGGGCCATACGCAGGGCAAACTCCACCACCTTTTTGTTAAGTACCGGCAACACCCCTGGCATGCCCAGGCAGACCGGGCAGACGTGGGTATTGGGCGGTGCACCGAATCCCGTCGAACAGGAACAAAATATTTTGGTCTTCGTTTTCAGCTGGGCATGGACCTCCAGCCCGATGACGGCTTCAAATGGCATGGAATTTTCAGATCCTTTCCTTTCGGTAACAAGATTTCAGAAATAATGGACGATCAAC
>JAOZPY010000393.1 GCA_029932495.1 Desulfobacterales bacterium | reverse complement strand
GGGGGGTCAGACCGATGTGGCCCATCACCGGAATGCCGGCTTTGACGATGGCCTCAATGGTGGGGGCGAAATTAACCCCGCCTTCCAGCTTGATGACTTCGCAGCCGCCTTCTTTGACCAGCCGGCCCGCATTGACGATGGCATCCCGAATAGAGGTGTTGTAGCTCATAAACGGCATGTCGCCGACGATCATCGGCCCCTTGCAGCCGCGCACCACGGCCCGGGTGTGATGGATCATGTGCTCCATGGTCACCTCGACAGTGCCCTCCATTCCCAGCACCACCATGCCCAGCGAATCGCCCACCAGTACGATGTCAACCCCGGCCTCGTGGGCCAGCAGCCCCAGCGGATAGTCATAGGCGGTCACCATGACCAATTTGCGCCCCTCCTGTTTGGCCTTCTGAACGTCAATTACAGATACTTTTTCGGTATTCATTTTACTTTCTCCTTATTTTATTCAGTCAAGTCTGTTGTTGTTTAAAGGTGTGAGTCGACCAGCGCATGATATTTTCCTCCAACCGGTATGAAACCATTTCGCAGCAGCGTGTCCCTTGTTTGGGACGAGGCCCGATCAACTGCTAACTTCAATCAGTCCCGTGGCATTCATCCCAAACAAGGGACACTGCGAAGAGAAGGAGTCGCTGAGTATCATACCGGTTTCCGGAAAACACCATCCGCCGCCCGATTCACGTCGTTTTTTATGGGTCCTTTGATTCCGTCCATCATTGGTAGTGATGTTCCAATGTCTGTATCAGCGCCGTCAAGGCTGCATTGACCGGCGCGTCCAGCCCCAGGCGTTCGGCCTCGCGGACGATAAAACCATTGATGGTGCTGATTTCCGTCTGGCGGTGGTGGTCCACGTCTTGGCCCATGGAAGATCGATTGGCGCCGGTGGCTTCGGCCACCTGGAAAACCCGCTGCACGGCATCCGGATACACATCAACTCCCTGGGCACGTGCCACCGCCATGGCCTCTGTCACCGCCGCCTGGCTCAACCGGCGGGTGACTTCCAGGTCCAGGAGCTGGCCGTTTTTAATGCCGGTCAGCGCCGTGATGGCATTGATGCCGATGTTGATCAGCAGTTTGTTCCAGATCACGCTGCGCACGTCCTCGATGGCCCGGGTTTCAATGCCTGCCTGGTTGAAAAGATCAGCGAATTTTTCGGCCCGCTGCAGCCCCTGGGAGCTGTCCGCCCAGGTCCCGATGATCGTCGGGCCAATGCCGGCATGCCGGATGCGGCCCGGACCCAGCATGGTGGCCCCGTGAGAAGTGGTGCCGGCCAGGATGTGCTCGGGCGCAATGAATTCGGCAATCACATCGGCATTGCCCATGCCGTTTTGAAGGGTCAGCACGGTGCCGTCGGCACCGGCGATCTGCTGCGCGGTTTCGGCGGCCTGCCGGGTGCGGGTGGATTTTACGAAAACAATGACTAGTTCGGTCTGCCCGATCTGTTTGGGGTCGGTGGTGGCCGCGAGTTTAACCTGGCGGGTGCTTGCTTCCCGTTCAACGGATACCCCGTTGCGGTTGACGGCCTGCACGTGTTCGACCCATACATCATAGAGGTAAACTTCGTTGCCGGCTTCGGCCAGCAGGGCACCGAAAAGACTGCCCATGGCGCCGGCGCCGACGACAGCAATTTTCATCTTCAATCTCCTTTATCAATCCGGGATGACCGGATTTTTTCATTTTGCCACCAGACGTGCCAACCACATGGTCAGCGGCGAATAAAAACTGATGATCAACAGATCGACCAGCAGGATCCCCAGAAACGGAAGGATTCGCCGGCTGATCGCAGCCAGGCTATCGCCTGAAATTGAACAGGAAACAATTAAACAGATGCCCATCGGCGGCGTGAGCATTCCGATGGCAAGGTTGGTGACGACAATTACACCCAGCTGGATCATGTCAACGCCCAGCGATGGCAGCATGGCGGTAATCATGGGAACCAGCAGAATCAAAGAGGCGGTTGTTTCCACAAAGGTGCCGGCGATGAGCAGGATCAGATTGATGAGCAGCAGCAGATAGACAGGATCACTGGTTATGCCAAGCAACGATCCTGCCAGGCGGGCGGGAATGTCCTCAATGGCGGCAATCCAGCTGAATACGGACGCGGTTGCAATAATGAACATGACGATTGCCGAAGTGATGGAGCCGTTTATGAAAAGCGGGACAAGGTCTTTGATTTTAATCTTGCGGTAAATCAGCATGCTCACCACCAGGGCATAGACAACAGCGACCGCGGCTGATTCGGTGGCCGTGAAAATTCCGAAAAGAATGCCTCCTAAGATGATAATGGGTGCGCCCAGGGCAAGCAATGCGCTTTTAAACGTCGTGCCGACTTCTCTAAAGGAAAAGGTTGTTGTAGCGGCATAGCCCTTTTTGCGGGAAATATAGGACGCCACGGCGATCAGCGAAACGCCGATTAAAATTCCCGGCAAAATCCCGCCCGCAAAAAGCTGACCAATGGAGGCGCCGGTCAGAAAACCGAAAATGATCATCGGAATGGAGGGGGGAATAATAACACCGATGGACCCCCCCGAGGCCTGCACGGCGGCTGCAAAATCAGATTCATAGCCGGATTTTTTCATTGCCGGTATCAGAATGGCGCCCACCGCGGCGGCATCGGCAGCGGCCGATCCCGATATGCCGGCAAAAAACATGGCTGAAACGACGGTTACCGCCGCCAGTCCGCCGGGAAGCCATCCGACCAGGGCGTTGGCAAAATCGATGATTCTGCGGCTGATCCCTCCCGCCTCCATGATGACGCCGGTGAACATGAACAGCGGAACCGCCATCAGGTGAAAGGAATCCATGCCGCCGAACATTTTCTGGACCACCATCATCATCGGGAAATTGCCCTGCACCAGGATTCCCAGCAAAGAGGCCACACCGATGGCAATGGCGATCGGGGCGTTGATGGCAAACAGCAGCAGCAGTGACAGGATGAGGATTTCAGTCGTCACGGGTCACTCCGATTATATCACGCAGCAAAAAGGTAATACCATGAAGCATCAAGATGAGACCGGAAACCGGAACGATACTGAAAACGATCCACTTGGGCAGATAAAGGGCCGGTGATATTTGCAGCCTGACGAAATAGGCGAATCGGCATCCATAGAAGATCATCACGGCAAACAGGCTCAGCGAGGCAAGGTGAACAACGGCGGCGGAAACTCTGTGAATCTGTGCCGGCAGTTTGGCGGTCAATATGTCGATGCCGGGATGGGCTCCCCGGCGATAGGCTGCCGAGGCGCCCAAAAATGAAAGCCAGACCAGGAGATAGCGCGCCAACTCCTCGGACCAGAAAAGCGATTGGTTCAGCACATAGCGAAAAAATACCTGCACGGCAACCACGACCGTCATGGTGAAACCGAGCCCAAAAAGAAGGTATTCAATCCAGCTGTTTATCGCAAGACTTAATCTTTCAAAGGTTGCCACGCTACCTCCATCCTGCCATGTTGTTTATGCAACGTTGAAGTTTACTTTGTCGCTTCCATAAACTCGATCAGCAAAGCATGCACTTTGGGGTCTT
>JAOZPY010000392.1 GCA_029932495.1 Desulfobacterales bacterium | reverse complement strand
GCCACTTTCTGGATCATGGTGATCACCCGCTTGATTTTCGGGCTGTTGCCGATGAGTTGGTGGGCAGGGGTTTTGCTCCTTGAAATTTGCTGCTGAAGGTTTCGATTCTGCTGCCGCACCCGCCTTTCGGCCAGGGCCTGATTCACAATGGCCCGCAGTTCATCCGGAGTAAACGGTTTGGGCAGATAGTCCAGGGCCCCCATTTTCATTACTTCGACCGCTGAGGCGACACTGGCATAGCCGGTCATAACAATTACGGGGGTATCCGGGTGGCTTTTTTTTACCCGGCGCAAAACTTCCATACCGCCCAGGCTGCTCATTTTCAAGTCTGTGATGATGACGTCAAACGACTGGGCGGCGATCATTTTCAAGGCGTCATAGCCATTGAGGGCCTGGCTGATCTCATAGTTCATTTTTGCCAGCACCCGCGTACAGATGCGGCAGATGTTGGGCTCGTCATCAACGACGAGTATACGGGGGGGATCAGCTATCATTATTTTCTCCGGGTGGCAGCCCGAATTTGATTGTGAATGTGGTGCCGCGGCCTGGTTTGCTGAAAACATTGATGGTTGCGTCGTGCTGCTCGATGATTCCGTGAGTAATGGCCAGCCCCAATCCGTTGCCGCTGTCCTTGGTGGTAAAGAAAGGATCGAAAATTTTACCCAGGTCATCTTCACGGATTCCTCTGCCGGTATCGCTGATTTCAACATCGACAAGCCGGCGGTGGCGGTTATAGTCGGTGCCGATCGATATGGAGCCTCCGGCCTCGGTGGCCTCAATGGCGTTGAGGATCAAATTGATGATTGCCTGCTGAATCTGGCCCTTGTCGATATACAGGAGGGGGATATTGTCCGCCAGTTCAGCAGTTAAGCTCAGGCCCTTGAAGGCAGCCTGTTTTTTGGTTAACACCAGACACTCTTTAATGACCCCGTTGATGTCATTTTCTTTTTTCACGGGTCTGCTCTGGCGGGCAAAATCCAGCAGGCTGGTCACGATTTTGCGACAGCGCAAAGTTTCGTTGGTGATGGTTTCCAGCTCCTCGAAATTCGGATCTTCCGGGTCCAGATCTTCCTGGATCAGCATGGCGGTGGTTAAAATGGTGGTCAGCGGGTTGTTGATCTCGTGGGCCACACCGGCAGACAGACGACCAATGGATGCCAGTTTTTCCTGCTGCATCATTGCTTTTTGCATATTGATGTCCCCGGTGATATCCCGGGATATTTCAATGGCCCCGATAACGTCCCCATTTTCAATCATGGGATAAGTCGAAATTGAGTAGATGATTTTTTTATTGTCCTTGTCCAGGTGCGTATGGGTGGTCCGGGAGGATTTTTCTGTTTTTAAGGTTTTAACCAGTGGGCAGGGATGATCCTTGCCGGAGCACGGCTGGCTTTGACGGTGGGTAATTTCATAACAGTGGCGACCGATGACATCCCGGCGCTGCAACCCCAGTTTATTGAGCAGGCTGTCATTGATGTCCATCACCCGGTAATCGTAGGCGATGACCATGACGTCCTCCTGGATCAGTTCATTGATAATGGCTTTGTACCGGGCACGGGTTTCCTGAAGCTCCTGATCGGTTTTTTTCTGGAGGGCGGAAATTCGGGCGATTTCGTAAAAAAGCTGGGCAGTGGCATCGGAGATGGCCCGCACATGCTTCTTTTTTTTCTCCAGGATATCATTATAGATATCCATGTCGCCGGTCAGTTCGATGATCAGATCGATGTCCTGCCGGCTAAAAAAATCGTTATAATCCCGGGTAACGAACAGCCCCTTGCTTTTTGCTTTGATCAGGCCGGGCGCATTTTCTTTTATATCGGCAACAGCAACGACCCGGGGATCGATTTCTTCAAAGGTGTGCCGTTCAGTGACCTCGATCAGGCGTTTGCAACGGGTTCCTCCACCGACTACGGCGATGTTCATGGCGGGACTCCTTGGCTTTGTTTCAGATTATGGTACATGCAGGGCAAATAATCAACCTCAACGTTGCATCAACAACATGGCAAAAACTATCTAATGGTCAACTGCGATAGCATATATCATCATAAGGGCACCATCGCGTTTATTTTGTTTTCGATCAATTAAGGTAAAATAGGCGCATGCGGTTGCAATTGTTTTCGTAATCCTGTATAAACAATTTTTCATATCAATTCAATTTCTGCATTTTCAAGCCTCAAAAAGTAGTCGAGGCATTAAATTTGGCGCATCGCGTTTGTTACGCATCTCTCATTGTGAACATAATATCTCCATCTGGACCTATAGCTGCAAGGAGGCCGTATGATCAATATGGAGAACTGGGATTGGGAAACCCGGGAGAAAGTTATCGCCATCGGGGATTGGCCCCAGAAATTTGCGTGGGTTGAAGAATACGAGGCCAGCCCGGACGGTGAAAAAATTGCTGCCATTGTCAATGTGGCTGAAGGTGAATTCAATGTCCGTGTGAACGGGCAGAATTGGGAAAATACCTTTGATAAAATATGGTACCTGCGATTTTCCCCCGACGGTCGGCTGAGCGCCCTGGTGTCGGAAACAGGCGAATGGTCCGTGGCTGTGGATGGGATCAGCTGGGAGCACAAATTCGGTTATGTCTGGAACACGTTATTCAGCGATGACGGTCGGCATATTGCCGTGGCGGCCCAGCAGGACATGAAGTACTGCATGGTTGTTGACGACATTGCCTGGGAGAAGACATTTTCCAACATGACCAATCCATTGCTGGGCCGGAACGGTAAAATTACAGCGGCTGTTGTGCAGGTCGAAGATTTTGGCGAAGCTGAGGTCGAAAAATTCCAGCGTGGTGTTTATACTGCGGCATTGAACGGCACACCTTGGGACGCTCGATTTGTCAATGTCTGGAAAATGGCCCTCAGCGCCGATGGCGGGCACTTGGCGGCGGAGGTGCGGCTGACGCTTTATGACTATACCATTGCGGTAGACGGGCAGCCATGGGACAAGACATTCGGATGTGTATGGGAGCCGATTTTTAACCCTGTCAGTGGCGCCGCCGTGGCTCCCGTAAGAACGGAAGGGACCTGGGCACTGGCTGAAAATGGCGATTTTATCTGGGATCAGCGCTTTGGGCAGCTGTGGCACCAGGTATTCAGCCCGGACGGCAGCAGGCTGGCGGCGGTGGTGTCTCCCAAATACGGTCAATGGACGGTGGCCGTTGATGGCCGGCCCTGGACGGTTACGTTCAAAGACCTGGTGACCGATGTGGTTTTCAGCCCGGATAGTCAGCGCACGGCCGCGGTGGCCAAGCAGGGGGAGCACTGGAAGATTGCGGCCGACGGCGCTGTGTGGCAACATGATTTTGACATGGCCTGGAAACCGGTTTTCAGCCCGGACAGCCAGCACCTGGCCGCCCGGGTGGATAAAAAAGGGAAATACACTATCGCCATTGACGATCGCTTATGGGAGCGGCAGTGTGAGGCGGTCTGGGACCCGGTTTTCAGCCCGCAGGGAGATAAAATACTGCTGCGCAGCATTGAAAACGGCAAGTATTATCGGAGGATCCTGCCGGTGGCGGAACTTATCCACTAG
>JAOZPY010000391.1 GCA_029932495.1 Desulfobacterales bacterium | reverse complement strand
AAGTGTGGCTGAAGAAACCGTTCATTATCCCCTGTCCCAACTCGATCATCCGCAGCGGGTACTACTGATTTCTTTGCAGGCCGGCGTGATGGCGGAATTGCAAAAATATGATTTAACCGCCGTTGATTACGTGGAGCTGGATCCGGAGGTCAGCGACGCCGAACTTCGATTCGGGCTGCTAAAAAGGGTTGCGGGGCTCCACATTCTGAACCAGGATGCCCGTGCCTACCTGTCTCGGACGACCACGCGCTACGATGCCATCATCGTCAATCTGCCGGAACCAGCCACGTTTCAGGTCAACCGTTTTTACACCCGGCAATTTTTCCAGCTGGCCAAAGCCCATCTGACACCCGGCGGGGTGTTGAGCTTTTCCATGCAGGGGTTTGATAATTTCCTGGCCCCGGCCCAGCGCCGGAAGCTGTCCGTGCTTTACAATACGGCCAAAGCCTGTTTCGAGCATGTGTTGCTGCTGCCCGGGCAAAAAGTGTACTTTCTGTGCCGCAATCGGCCGCTGGACACCGACATCCCCTGGGCTCTGACTCGCAAGGGCATCGCCACTGTCTATATCAGTGGCTTTTATTACGGCAACCTGACGGCTGAAAGAATTCGGAACCTGAATGACGGCCTGGATGGCTCTACCCCTCTCAACGTGGATCATGCGCCCTTTCTGATGCGCCTGATGTTTGCCCAGTGGTTCGCCAAATTCCAAACTTCGCCCCGCATTTTTTTCCTGGTTTTCGGGTTATTGCTGGCAATTTACCTGTGGCGGATTTCGACCGCAGAGTTTGTGCTCTTTTCCACCGGGTGCATGACCATGGGCAGCGAGGTGCTGGTTATTTTTGCATTTCAGATCTATTTCGGCTATATTTACCTGCAAATCGGAATCATCGTCACGGTATTTCTCGCCGGGTTGCTTCCCGGCGCCTGGCTGGGACAACGCTTGCATCGCCGGGGACGACGGGTCCTGGCCATTACCGATATTGTGTTGATCGTCCTGCCGCTCCTGTTTGTTACTGCGCTGGCAGGCCTTGGGGAGCGCATACCGGCAGATCTATACCTGGTTTTCGGATTCGGCGTTTCCGTGGCCTGCGGGATTCAGTTCCCCGTGGCCCTGTACCTGCGGGGCGGCGGCGGGGCCGCTGCTGCGCGGACCTTTTCCGCTGATCTCATGGGGGCCGCCTGCGGCACCCTGCTGACCAGCATCGTGCTGATTCCCTATGTCGGCATCATCTGGGCCGCGGCCACCCTCGCGGGAATCAAACTGGCCAGCCTGGTGGTGGTTGGAACACTGAAAGGATGAACGTTGAACATCGAGCGTTCAACATCGAATATTGATAAAAAAAAGATGATAACCCGGCGCCAGTTTCTTCACGGCAGCGCAGCGTGCTTTGCGGCCGCCGCCACAGGGACGATGTGGTCCTTTGGCGATCATGCCTGCGCGGGGATCATCGGGGAGGATATTCGCGGTCGGGTGTTCAAAGGCGGAGCACCACACAAACTCTGGAAGTGGTCCCACGAGGGATTTTTATACAAAAAATTAAAGAACGGCAAGGTGGTCTGCGGCATCTGCCCCAACCACTGCATTCTGGCACCCGGAGATCGCAGCGTATGCCGTTCGAAAGTCAACATCGACGGCAAGCTATACAGCCTGGCCTACGGCAACCCCTGCGCCGTGCACACCGATCCGATTGAAAAAAAACCCCTGTTTCATTTCCATCCCCGCAGCCTGGCTTTTTCTCTGGCGACCACGGGATGTAATTTTCGCTGCCTGAACTGCCAGAACTGGGAAATTTCCCAGATCCGGCCGGAAGATGTACAGCCTTACAGCGAGGAGCTTTTCCCCGAGCAAGTCCCTGCTGCGGCCCTGAAAAGCGGCGCCCGCTCGGTGGCCTATACCTATTCGGAGCCGACCACCTTTTTCGAATACATGATCGACACGGCCAGAGCGGCAAAACAGGCAGGACTTTACAATCTGTGGGTTTCCAACGCCTATATCAATAAAAAACCGCTGCTGGAACTGTGCAAGGTGCTGAATGCGGCCAGCCTCAACCTCAAATCTTACAGCGACGCCGTCTACCGCAAACTGAACGGCGGACGTCTCAATCCGGTGCTTAACACCTTTAAGATCCTGCACGAACGGGGCATCCACTTTGAGATGATCAACCTCGTGGTACCCGGCTACGTGGATGACGACGACATGGCCCGGCGCATGTGCGCTTGGATTGTCGAAAATATCGGCCCGGATCACCCGCTTCACTTTTTGCGCTTTTTCCCGCGCTACAAGCTCGACCGGCTGCCGCCCACCCCGGTGTCCACCCTGACCCGCTTCCGGCGCATAGCCATGGAGGCCGGCATTCACTATGTGTACGTGGGCAACGTGCCCGGACACGAAGGCAACAACACTTACTGTCATAACTGCAAAAAACTGCTGATCGAACGCCGGGGCTATTTCATAGGCGCCTATAACCTGACGGGCAACCGCTGTAAATTCTGTGACACGGTCATTCCGGGGGTGTGGGATATATAGAAGTGGGAAGTTGGAATGCGGAAGTCGGAAAGGAGAAATGGGAATAAAGGTGCTGTTTCGGCAATCATGCTAAATTTATTCTTCATCCTCCTCATCGTTGTATGCTCGTTTGCGTATCCATAGCCGAACAAAGCCGGCGATGGTAATCACCGCGGCCAGGAAAAAAATGACGCCGTAAATATGATTGGCAAGATAGATCAACCAGTTCGGCCCGGCTTTCAGGTGGTGACGCCACCGGGCCTGGAGTTCGTCCAGAGACAGTGAGAGTCGTGTTTGGACGGCGTTGCTCAGCGTATCTCCGTTTCTCAAAAGGTGCAGGATGTCCACCAGCGCGTCTTTGCCGAATTCCCGGCTGATGTAGTCGACGATGCTCTTGCTCTGCTCGTAGGCCAGCACCAGGGCCCGGTTGTCATCCGGGAATTCCGTGGCCAAGCGTGACAGCGGAATCAGGCGATCCGATAGAACAGCCGCTCTCAGCAAAGAGCCGCCCCCGGTCATGAGGATATCGGCCAGGCCGTCACTGGCCCACTGGCAAACACCTTCATCCAGCCAGCGGGGCAAAACGGAACGCTGAATATAGCGGTGGAGCAGCAGGTGACACAATTCATGTTTGAGGGTTGTGGCCAGGGTAAAGGGTCGGGTACTCATCTTCGAATAGTCGATGACTACCAGGTTTTTTTCTGGAACTGCAAAGGCCACATAGAGGACATGCCCACTCATTTGCTGAAAATTGCGGCTGTTTTTGACTAGCACCACCTGGGGTTTTACGTCGAGTCGCCAGCCGAAAAGAGCTTCCAGTTCATCTTTCTCGTGGGGATAAATGCTAAAAACGTGCCTGGCGGCAGACTCAAGGGCCGGCTCGCAAATAATGATCAGCTCTTTGTTTTGCAAAGACACCATCCGGGGATGGCAAATGGTTGGTGCAAAAAAGAGAGCCAGACCCACAGCGACGATTTCAATTGACCTGATCATGCGTTTTTTCCGCCCATTACCTATTTTCCATCCATAAATGGTCA
>JAOZPY010000390.1 GCA_029932495.1 Desulfobacterales bacterium | reverse complement strand
TCAATCCGCTTTTTTCATTTTTGTGCAGCTTGGATGAGCAGATAAAATGGCGGGCAGTCACAGCCATGGGGAAGGTGGTTGCCGATCTGGCGGCCTCTGAGCCTGAGTCCGCCCGGGTGGTGATGCGCCGTTTCACCTGGCAACTCAACGACGAGTCCGGCGGAATCGGCTGGGGGTGCCCGGAGGCCATGGCGGAGGTCATGGCCGGCAATGAACGCTTTGCCGGCGAATATGGGTGCATCCTTGTCTCTTACCTGCAGCCGGACGGCAATTACCTGGAGCATGAAATGCTGCAGCGGGGACTGCTGTGGGGCATCGGCCGGCTGGCCCATAGCCGGCCGCAGTACCTGACTGACGCGGCAACGTTTTTGCCACCGTACCTTGCCTCTGCCGACCCCTGCTTGAGAGGCCTGGCGGCCTGGGCGGCGGGTCCCCTGGGCGGTGCCAAAAACATTGAACAGCTCAACCGGCTGGCCGGTGATCCTGCAAATCTTGGCCTCTATCGCGATGGCAGGTTGATGACCTGTTCCGTGGGCCGGCTGGCGCGGGAAGCATTGAAGATCCAATTTGGGGTACGGTAAAATGAAATGGAGCCCTGAAGCAGACGAAGCTATCCGCAAGGTCCCGTTTTTCGTGCGCAAACGCGTCAGGTCCCGGGTTGAGGCCGACGCCGCCCGGGCCGGGAAAAAAACGGTTACCCTGGCCGATGTGAAGACCACCCAGGCACGTTACCTGTCCAGCATGGCCTCTGAGATCAAGGGCTACCAGATCGAAACCTGTTTTGGGCCCGGCGGGTGCCCCAACCGGGCGATTGCCAGCGACGGATTGCTGGAGTCCATCGAAGCCCTGATGAAAAAAGAAGACCTGCTGGGATTTTTGCGCGAACGCGTGAAAGGTGACCTCAAATTTCACCATGAATTTAGAATCGCCCTGGCCGACTGCCCCAATGCCTGTTCCCAACCCCAGATAAAAGACATCGGTATCATCGGTGCCAGCACGCCGCGGTTGACTGAAGAACCCTGCAGCCAGTGTGAAGCCTGCCTGGAGGCCTGCCGGGAAAACGCGATTGCCCTTGAAGGGGATCCGCAATATCCCCGGATTGATTTTTCCCGCTGCCTGAACTGCGGCCAATGCATCCAGGTCTGCCCCACCGGCACCCTTGCCGAGGGTACCCGGGGATTCCGGGTCCAGCTGGGCGGCAAGCTCGGACGCCATCCCCGGCTTGCCAGGGAACTGCCCGCAATTTACAGTCAGCAGCAGGTGCTGCAGATTGTCGCCGCCTGCCTGCGTTTCTACAAGCAGCACAGCCGGCACGGGGAGCGTTTCGGCCAGATCCTATCTTCAACCGATTTTAAAGCGCTGGCCGAACGCTTCCCCGGTTAATCCTTACAATTTTTCAAAAACCAAGGCAATTTTCCACCAATCGAGCGCAATAGGTATTTTGGTTGAGCGTCATTGTCCATTTGGGGAAACAAGCCGGCGGATCGGTGGGCGTTAAAAATTGCAAGCTGTTTGAGGCGCAACGCGCCGAGTTCTTGCAATTTAGCCCACCGATGCGCTGGCGCCCCAAATGGACACAGAAAGCGAAGCCAAAATACCTATTGCGCGTCGCGACCGCAACTTCCTGACTTTTTGGGAGGTGTTGATTGTCCATCCCTTCTTTGAACCTGTTGTCGCATTTCAGCGTTTTGGTTATCCATGCAGATCTGCAGCCAGCGGTGCGGATTGACAATTCCCTAATCTGTACTAATTTAATAGGAAATATAAGCCACGGTTCAGGCAGGCTGCTGCGGCGTTACAACTGAAAAAGGAGAGCTACCATGGAAAAACAAACCTTTTCAATTCCCAACATTTCCTGCGGGCACTGCGTGATGACGATCAAAAATGAACTCAGTGAACTGCCGGGGGTTAACGAGGTGGACGGCAGCCCGGATGCCAAAACCATTGATGTTCAATGGGAGGCGCCGGCCACCCTGGATAAGATCAAGACGACTTTGCAGGAAATAAATTACCCGGCAGCCGGATGAAGCCATGACAGAACAGAAATACACATTGCCCATTAGTGGTATGACCTGTGCCAACTGTGCGGCCAACATCGAGCGGGGTGTTAAAAAGCTCAACGGCATGATCGATGCCAGCGTCAACTTTGCGGGTGAAAATGCCTCGGTGACCCTTGACCCCCGGCAGCTCGATCTGCAGGCAGTGGTGGATAAAATTCAAAACCTGGGATATGGCGTGACCACCACCAAAGTGGAAATGCCGGTTACCGGCATGACCTGTGCCAACTGTGCGGCCAACATTGAACGGACCCTCAACCGGAAAGTTTCCGGGGTGGTCAACGCCGCGGTAAATTTTGCTTCCGAACGGGCGCTGGTGGAATATATCCCGGCAGTGGTGGGCCTCGATGACATCGTGGCGGCCATTGAAAAGACAGGTTACGGTGCCATCCCGCCGGAAGAGGGCGTGGATGAAGACGATGTTGAGCAAAAAGCCCGGAATCTGGAAATCAAAGACCAGACCCGCAAGTTTTTTGTGGGAGTGCTGTTTGCCCTGCCGCTGTTTATGTTGAGCATGGGACGTGATTTTGGCCTTGTGGGGCAGTGGAGCCATGCCCCTTGGGTTAACTGGTTTTTCTGGGCCCTGGCCACCCCGGTTCAGTTCTATACGGGCTGGGATTATTACGTTGGCGGCTTTAAAAGTCTGAAGAACAAGAGTGCCAATATGGACGTGCTGGTGGCCATGGGATCGTCGGTAGCCTATTTTTACTCCCTGGGGGTACTTCTGTTGCCGTCCCTGGGACAGCATGTATATTTTGAAACCTCGGCGGTGATCATCACCCTGATCAAGTTGGGCAAGATGCTTGAAGCCCGCACCAAGGGCCGCACCGGCGGGGCCATCCGCAAGCTGATCGGGCTGCGTCCCAAAACCGCCACAATTCTGGAAGGTGATATCGAAAAAGAAGTGCCGCTGACCCGGGTCAAAGTGGGCGATACGGTCGTCGTTCGTCCCGGTGAGCGCATTCCGGTGGACGGGGTGGTGTTAGACGGCGCTTCGGCAGTGGACGAGTCCATGCTCAGCGGGGAGCCGCTGCCGGTGGACAAACATGCCGGCGATATGGTGGTCGGTGGTACGATCAACGGAGAGGGACTTTTGAGGTTTTCCGCCACCCGGGTGGGCAAACAGACCGCCCTGGCACAGATCATCCGGCTGGTCCAGGAAGCCCAGGGCAGCAAAGCCCCCATTCAGGCCCTGGCCGACAAGGTGGCGGCCGTGTTTGTTCCGGCCATTATCGGTGTGGCGTTTTTTGTCTTTTTTTTATGGTGGGGGATTACCGGCGAATTCGTGCCGGCCATGATCCGTCTGGTGGCGGTGCTGGTCATTGCCTGCCCCTGCGCCCTTGGGCTGGCAACACCGACGGCCATTATGGCCGGCACCGGCAAGGGTGCGGAAAAGGGCATTCTATTTAAAAGTAGCCAAGCTCTGGAAACCGCAAATAAACTGGATACCATCGTGCTGGATAAAACCGGCACCATCACCATGGGCAAGC
>JAOZPY010000389.1 GCA_029932495.1 Desulfobacterales bacterium | reverse complement strand
CAGAAACTGCTGCGCAAAGTCGAAACGGTGGAGCTGGCCGTTGCGCTCAAAGCGGCCTCGGAAGAGGTCAAGGAAAAAGTTTTCAAGAATATGTCGGAACGTGCCGGCGATATGCTGCGTGAAGAAATGGAAGACATGGGACCAGTGCGGATGAAAGAGGTCTCCGATGCGCAGCTGGCCATTACCGCCATTATCCAGGAAATGGAAGCCAAGGGCGAGATTATTATCAGTGGTCGCCGGGGGGAGGATATCATTGTCTGACAAAGCAATCGACTTTTTATCAGAGTGCCGGGTGGATGCGCGGCTGCACTGTTTTCCAGATATCGCCACAGATGCCTCATGCGGCGTGAGGCGGTCCATGGCGCTGGAAGACAGTTTTCGACGATCCTATTATCCAAAGGGCGGGTCTGGTGGCAGTCATGCGGCTACCGATTCAGGTATCCAGCGCATCCGTAAAGGTGTTGCGCACCTGTCGCCGGAGAAAAAACAGGAGTATGCTTACCGCAAGGGTTTTGCCGATGGCAAACAGGAAGGGCTTGAAGAAGGGGAAAAAAGAGGTTTCGAATCCGCCAACGCGAAATTTGAATCACTGATGAAAGCGTTGCACCAGGCCCTCGAACAATTGCAGAGCCTTCACAAAAAAACTGCCCGGGAGATTGAAAGCGAAATCGTTGAACTGTCCCTGGCGATTGCCCGCAAAGTGGTCTGCCGGGAAACCACCACTGATCGGGAAATTGTTCTGGCGGTGGCCCGTAAGGCCTTGCAGCAACTGGAAAACCCGGGAATAATTAAAATAAAGATAAATCCTGCGGACTTGCAGGCGGCCGAAGAGGCGGGCTTCGGGTTTGGCGATCTGGTCGAGAATGTCAAAGAGATCCGTGTTGAGGCGGAAGCGGCCATTGAGGCCGGCGGTTGTGTGATTGAAACTGACTGCGGCGAAATAGATGCCCGGATTGATCAGCAACTTCAGACCGTGGAAGCGGCTTTTCGCGATGAAATGAATCGACCCGGAGTACGATCATGAAGGCTGCGGCGATGCCTTCTGCGGCTTTTCTTGCAAAATATCACCATTGCCTGGCATCCGTGCACCCCATCCGTGCCATTGGAAAGGTGACCAATGTCGTTGGGCTGGTGGTCGAAGCCCAGGGGCCGATTTCCTGCCTGGGAACTGTCTGCGATATTATCCCCAATCAGCATGGTCAGCGCATAGCGGCGGAAGTTTCCGGTTTTCGGGACAACCGGGTACTGTTGATGCCCTTGGAGGAAATCCGCGGTATCGGTCCGGGATGCAAGGTGGTTGCTCGGCAGCAACAGGCGGTTGTGCCGGTGGGATCCGCCATGCTGGGCCGGGTGATCGACGGGCTTGGAAACCCCATTGACGGAAAGGGGCCGGTAGCGGCCGAAGATGAATTTCCAATTTATGCAACTTCCCCGAATCCGCTGCTGCGTCGCAGAATTCGCAGGCCGCTGGATCTTGGAATCCGGGTCATCAATGGTCTGTTGACGGTTGGCTGCGGACAGCGGGTGGGGGTGTTTGCCGGTTCCGGGGTTGGCAAAAGTGTACTGCTGGGAATGATTGCCCGCAAAACCCGGGCCGATGTGAACGTGATCGCCCTTATCGGTGAGCGGGGCCGTGAAGTTAATGAATTCATAGAAAAGGAACTTGGAGAAGAGGGGTTGCGCCGTTCAGTCCTTGTTGTGGCCACCTCGGATCGCCTGCCGCTGATCCGAACGCGCGGTGCATTTGTTGCCACCGCCATCGCAGAATATTTTCGTGATCAGGGACATCATGTCAACCTGATGATGGATTCGGTCACCCGTTTTGCCATGGCCCAGCGTGAAATTGGACTGGCCCTGGGAGAGCCGCCCACCACTAAAGGCTACACGCCTTCGGTTTTTACGATTTTGCCGAAATTGCTGGAGCGGGCCGGAACCTCCGCTGGCCGCGGTACCATTACCGGACTGTATACCGTGCTGGTGGAAGGTGATGACTCCAATGAACCCATTGCGGACGCGGTGCGATCCATATTGGACGGGCACATTAACCTGACGCGGGATCTGGCCATGCAGAATCATTATCCGGCCGTAGATGTTTTAAACAGTATCAGCCGGGTCATGGTTGATGTCGTGGACCCCGAGCATCAGAACAATGCCCGCAGGCTCAAGGAGATGCTGGCCATATACCGCAAGGCCGAGGACCTGATCAATATCGGTGCATACGTGTCTGGCAGCAACCCCAAAATCGACAACGCCATTTCGATGATTGATAAAATCAACGCTTATCTGTGTCAGTCCATCGAAGAAACCATCAGCTTCGAGGACAGCACGGCGCAGCTTGATGAACTTTTTCACGAATTCGAAACCCAGAACCCAGAACCCTGAACCTTGAACCCTGTACCCTGCACCCTTTATGTATCTCTTCAAGCTCCAGTCCCTTCTCAACCATCGCCAGCATCAGGAAGAACTGTTGCAAAAGCAGCTGGCGGATGCCCGTAGAAAATTGACCCTTGAGCAGGACCGACTGCACCGCAAAGAGCGGCAAAAGCAAGAGCATGTACACACCCTGCATCAGAAGCAGGCGGTCGGTTGTACGGTTACCGACAGCCTGCTGTATGTCAACTATATCCAGCAGTTGTCCCGGGATATCGAACAGCAGCGTCAGCGGGTGCAGCAGGCTGAAAAAAAGGTCCGGCGCAAACGCCGGGAGTTGATTGAAGCCGTGAAGAAACGCAAAACTCTGGAAAAGCTCAAGGAGAAGGGACAGCAGGCCTACCTGGAAAAACAGATGCACAATGAGCGCAAGTTCATGGATGAAATTGCATCTACCCGCCATGCCCGCAGAATGTAGACCAACACCTGCCGGTACACCCATCAGCCGGGGAAAAGTTTGCCCATCCAACAGGAAATAATTTCCGCAAGCAATCAAAATACCCGGGGCAACATTTGCAAACCTCATTTTCCCACCGGGCCGATTGTCGGATGAATGCCCGCGCTGATCATTAAATATCCAAATAATTAAAATAGTTATGGCTATTGATGGTTGCCCCGGACGGATTTGTTTCAGGGATAGTTTTTTTTGGCACGCTCCGTGCTTAGGAGATAGCCCAGTTTGGGAGATGCCGATATATAATCACCTTGTTAACAAATATAGGAAATAGCCGCATGCCGACCAATTTATTTTTTTTGCCCCCAGACAGCACCGATCCGTCATCCAGGCTGAAAATTGAGCGTCCCGGTTTTTCTGTTCCAGCCCGGGGTCACCATAAAGCGGCCTCTCATGCATTGGAGAAAAGTCAGCCCGATAACTTTCTGTCTACCCTGAAAAAAGCGTCCGATCGGCGCCAGCGGCCGGATGTTTCCGCTCAGTCACGCAAATCTCCGGTGGACAGGAAAGCATTAAAGTCAGAGGCGGTAAAATCCAGACCTGGAAAACCGGAAACCGAGCGGGCTGAAAGGGCAGGTACAACTACCTGTCACGAAAACCGAAGCGATTCTACTGGGGCGGAGGCGGCTCCCACGAATTTTTCTAAAACACGGCAAGGCTCGGATGCGAATGCAGCAGGAAACAACAGCGG
>JAOZPY010000388.1 GCA_029932495.1 Desulfobacterales bacterium | reverse complement strand
AACGTCATACTTGATATGGAAACCAAATACGTCAACATACGAATCCTGCTGGTCGGTTTTTTCTTCCTGATCGTGTTTGGGGCCATCGGTGCCAGGGCCGTCCAACTGCAGATTTATCGCGGTCCATGGCTGTCCCAAAAAGCATCCAGGCAGTATGAAAAGTCGGTAACCGCCATGGGCAGACGCGGTATCATCTATGACCACAACATGCGTGAGTTGGCGGTCAGCACCAATGTCACCTCGGTGGCGGCATATCCTGCTCAAGTCCAAAACGTGCGGGCCACGGCCCGGGCACTGGCAAAAGCCCTGGGAATGAAAACCGCGCGTATCCGCAAAAAACTAACATCAAAAAAACCGTTTGTCTGGATCAAGCGGCAAACCACCGCCAGGCAATCCCGGGCGGTTCAGAATCTCAAGCTTTCCGGCGTAGATTTCGTAACGGAATTCAACCGGTTTTATCCCAGCACCACTCTGGCAGCCCAGACCCTGGGTTTTACAGGACTGGACGGCAAGGGACTGGAAGGCATTGAATTTTACTACGACCGTCTGCTGCAGGGTGCCGGCCAGAATTTCACGGTTTTTAAAGACGCCCTGGGCAAAGGGTTCCAGGCCGAGCATCAGGCACCTGTTGACGGCAGCGGCCGCAACCTGGTTCTGACCATTGACGCCACGATTCAGTATATTGCTGAAAATGCTTTGAAAGAAGCAGCGGAAAAATATTCGGCCCGCTCGGCGCTGGCCGTCGTCATGCAGCCGCAAACCGGGGCCGTGATGGCTGTCGCGCATTATCCGGCGTTCAACCCGAATGCCTACCGGGACTATGCCAAACCCCTGTGGCGCAACCGGGCCATCACCGATTCATTTGAGCCGGGGTCCACCATGAAAATATTTGCCGCCGCCGCCGCCCTGGAATATGGCGATATCACGCCCGGCACAATCTTTTTCTGTGAAAACGGCGCCTACCGGATCGGCAAAAATATCGTGCACGATACCCATAAACACGGCTGGCTGTCGCTGCAGCAGATTGTTAAATATTCGAGCAACATCGGGGCGGTAAAAATCAGCGAAAAAATCGGCGCCCGTATGCTTTACCGAACGTTTCATGATTTCGGCTTCGGGGTGAGAACCGGCATTGACTGTCCGGGAGAAACCCCCGGCAGCCTATCCAATTATACTTCGTGGTCCAACATTGACACCGGGGCCATTTCTTTTGGCCATGGCATATCGGTTTCAGCCATCCAGTTGATCACGGCGTTGTCGGCGATTGCCAATGACGGTGTTCTGATGAAACCGTACATCGTCGAAAAAATAATCGATCAGAATGGCCGCATCCTGAACCGCTTTGAACCGCGCAAGGTCAGGCGCGTGATTTCCGTACGGACCGCGCGTACGGTTAGAAATATCATGAAATCGGTCATTACCAAGGGAGGCACTGGTGTCAATGCCGCCCTTGACGGCTATTCGGTTTGTGGCAAAACCGGCACCGCCAGAAAATTCGATGAAAACGGTCGCTATTCAAGAACCAAACACATTGCGTCATTTATCGGATTCGCTCCGGCCGACAATCCACAGATTGCGGTGCTGGTGGTGGTGGATGAACCCCAGGGTCAATACTACGGCGGCATTGTGGCTGCGCCAACATTTAAAAAAATCGCCCAGCAAGCCCTGAATTATCTGGACGTACCGCCTGACGGCAGTGGGTTCAAGCTCAGGGTTGCTCTGGACAACGGGACAAAAGGGTGAAGATTTCAACCCTGCTCAAAGCCATCGAACCCATTAAGGTGCTCGGCATGCAGGATACGGCAGCAAACGCACATTCTCAAAATTTTGAGCCGCCTGCAATACCGTCGGACCCGGAGATTGGATCGATCCACTACCGGGCGCAGGACGTGTTGCCGGCCGGTCTATTCGTCGCCATCGAAGGCCATACCGCCGATGGCCATGACTATATCGATCAGGCTCTGACCAAAGGGGCCGCCTCGGTGGTGGTTCAAAAAATGGTTCCAGCCATTGCTTCTGCTGCCGACTTCGGTCCGGTGGTGGTGCAGGTGCCGGATACCCGCATCGCCCTGGCCGATCTGGCGACCTGCTTTTACGGCTATCCGTCAAAACGCTTAACGCTCATCGGCATCACAGGGACAAACGGAAAAACCACCGTGGCCTATTTAGTTGAAAGCATTCTGGCGGCCGCAGGGCTGAGTGTCGGTGTGATCAGCACCATCAACTACCGGTATGCCGGCAAAACATTCAACAATCCCATGACGACACCGGAGTCCTTGGATTTACAACGAATTCTGGCTGAAATGCTGCAAAACGGTGTCACCCACGTGGTCATGGAGGCCTCTTCGCATGCCATGGATCTTTACCGGATCAAGGGCTGCTGGTTTGATACCGCTGTCTTTACCAATTTAACCCAGGATCACCTGGATTATCACGGAGATATGGATACTTACTGGGCCAGCAAAAAGCGACTGTTTACCGAGTACCTGCAGCAGGGTCCAAAAAAACAACAGGCAGTGGCAATCATCAACTGCGATGATGCCAGGGGAAAAGAGTTGTCCCGTATCCTGGAGACACCGGTGATCAAGACCGGATCAGCTACTGATGCGGATATAACGGCTGAAACCTTCCGCTGTGAGGCAATGGGCACCTTTGGGAGGGTATCCACCCCTGGGGGGAGTTTTGATTTCAAAACTCCCCTCGTGGGGAAACACAATGTGGACAACATTCTCAGCGCCGCCGGGGTGGCCTCAGCGCTTCATATTGAACCGGAAGTCATAAAAGACGGTATCCAGGCACTGCCCGGTGTCCCGGGACGACTGGAACGCATCAATACCGACAGCGGGCGGTATGTTTTTGTGGATTATGCCCACACACCGGATGCCCTGGAAAATGCCATATTGTCATTAAAAAAAATTGCTCCGGCCAGGGTCATCTGTATTTTCGGATGCGGCGGCGACCGTGACCACACCAAGCGTTCCCTGATGGGGGACATCGCCGGCCGGCTGTGTGATTTAACGATTGTCACTTCGGACAATCCCCGTACGGAAAATCCGTTGGCCATCATCGACCAGATTCTTTCCGGCGTCCGTCGCAGCGGCGCAGTGCAATATTCACCCCGGGACATCCGCGGTGGTTTTGAAAAAAAGGGTTTTGTGGTCGAAGCCGACCGCCGGCAGGCCATTGAACTGGGCATCCGGCTTACCAGTCCACAGGATGTGGTTTTAATTGCCGGCAAAGGGCATGAAACATACCAGATCATCGGCAAAACCACCATCGACTTTGACGACCGGCAGGAAGCAAGGAAAGCGCTTCAGCGATTGGAGAAAAACTGAAGTAATGAAAAACGAACACCCCATTGCTTGGAGTACGGCGGAAGTTATCGAGGCCACCGGCGGAGAGCTGCTGACAAGCGACCGTGAGCGTCGATTTACGGGTATCAGCATTGATTC
Organism: Desulfobacterales bacterium; assembly: GCA_029932495.1. Lineage (GTDB taxonomy): Bacteria > Desulfobacterota > Desulfobacteria > Desulfobacterales > JAFDCJ01 > JAFDCJ01. The sequence continues at coordinate 126 of JAOZPY010000388.1, read as the reverse complement.
CCGCAAAATTTCGACCGACGACCTGTTTGTGGCCATTGTCGGAGATGTTCACGACGGGCACGCCTTTGTGCCAAATGTGATTGAGCAGGGTATCCGCGGTCTGGTGATCAACCGCGAAAGAATCGA
>JAOZPY010000387.1 GCA_029932495.1 Desulfobacterales bacterium | reverse complement strand
CGATGAGCAGGGTGGCCACGGCCAGAATGGTGGGGCTGATCTGCTCGCGAATACCCACCCACATCTGGCGCGGAATGGTGCGCTGCTCGAATCCGGAAAGAAACAGCACCACCACGATTTCATCGAAAGAAGTAACCAGGGCGAACAGGGCCCCGGAGATGACCCCGGGCATGATCAGCGGCAGCACCACCCGGCGAAAGGTGGTCACCGGATTGGCGCCCAAACTGGCCGAGGCCCGGATCAAATCCTGGTCGAATCCGATCAGCGTGGCGGTTACCGTGATGATCACGAACGGAACGCCTAGAGCGGTGTGCGCCATGATCAGGCCCGGATAGGTCTGGGCCAGCCCGACTTTTGAATAAAAAAAGAACATGCCGGCCGCAGTGATGATCAGCGGCACGATCATCGGCGAGATCAGGATGCTCATCAACGGCACCCGAAACGGCGTCTGAGGACGGCTGAGGCCCCAGGCGGCCAGGGTGCCCAGGAAAGTGGCCGAGATAGTGGCGAAAAAAGCGATGACAACGCTGTTTTTGATGGAATGGATCCACTGGGGGTTGTTGAGGATGTCCTGATACCAGCGCAGGGAGAAGGCATCGGGACTCAGGGTGAGCATACCGTGGGTAAAGGTGAAATAGGGTTCGGCGTTAAAGGACAGCGGAATCAGCACCACGATGGGTGCGATCAGGAAAAACAGCACCGCCCCGCAAATGATTCTGAATAGGTAGTACCAGCTTTTTTCAAGCCGGCCGGCATATGAAGGAAGTCCCACAGTGCTTATCCTCTGTCGACCATGAAGCGTTTAACCCAGTTTCATGTTTTCGATGCCGACAAGACGGTTATAGATCCAGTAGATTCCCAGCACCCCGCCGAGCAGAATGGTACCCATGGCTGCGGCCAAACCCCAGTTCAACGTTTTGCTCATATGCAGGGCGATGAAGTTACCAATCAGCTGTCCCGTGGCCCCGCCCACCAGTGCAGGGGTAATATAGTAGCCGATGGCCAGGATGAAGACCAGCAAGGCGCCGGCGCCGATGCCCGGGACTGTCAGCGGCAAATATACTTGGCGAAAGGCGCGAAACGGGTTGGCGCCCAGGGACCGGGCAGCCTTGACATAATACGGCGAGATGGTCTTCATCACGCTGTACAGGGGCAGAATCATAAATGGCATCAAAATGTGGGTCATGGCCACCAGGGTCCCGGTCATGTTGTACACCATGCGAACGCGGTGCGCATCGGCGATAATTCCCGACCACACCAGAAGATCATTCAGGACCCCCTGTTTTTGTAAAATAACGATCCAGCTCGTCAACCGCACCAGCAGGGATGTCCAGAAAGGCAGCAGCACGCAGATCATCAGCAGGTTGCTGATTTTAATCGGCAGGGTGGACAGCAGGTAAGCCACCGGATATCCCATGACCAGGCACAGCAGGGTTACTGCCAGACTGACCCAGAAGGTGCGAAACCAGATTTGCTTGTGAACCCGCTGGACCCTGGGCTGGGAGATGATATTGCCGTCCGCGTCATATTTCAGATCAAAGGCGGACAGGTAATGGGCGAAAGTAAAGAGCTTGGCGGTCCGCTTGATCACCGTCCATGTTTCGCGCTGCCCCCAGCGCGGGTCAATGGCAATCATTTTTTCCTTAAATGGCCCGTTTTGTATCCGCCTAACCTTGCGGGCCGTTTTGCGCACCAGGCTGCGCATGCCGGTTTTTTCGTAGTTCAGCCGCAGACTGACCTGGCCCAAAGATCTTGCTTTTCTCAGTTTTACCAGTTCTTCCGCCATTGCAGCATAGGCCGCTTCACCGGGCAGGCTGCCGCCGCTCCAGGCTTTGAGCGCTTTTACAGTTTTGGGCATCAGTTTGACCACTTCCGGTGTATATGCACTGCGGATCAGCATGTCGCCGATGGGAATCAGAAAGGCGAATACCAGAAATAGCAGTGTCGGCACGACAAACAGAAAAGAACGAATTTTGTTGGCCCGTTCAGCCCTCTGCAGACTGAGCTTGAGCGGGATTCCATCTGCTGTGGTTATCGGGGTGGATTGGTCTGACATGCGATATTCGTTTAAACTGATCGGTTCCAGGTTTGGAGTTCAAGACTAAAAGGTTACAATCGTCCATCGCCGGGTTGGAATAAAAGCGAAAGGGCGGGACACGATATCAATCCCGCCCATTTTTTTACATCGCGATTGCGCTATTTCGCCTTCCAGGCGCTGTAACGCTTGAGGATTTCATCCTGGTGGTCCGCCCACCATTCATCATCGGTTTTCAGGGCGTTTTTAAAGTTGGCCGGCGCAGTGGGCATGTGTGGAGCCATTTTGACATTCGTGCCCACATAGGTGCCGATCAGCGGCACGGAGGATTTGCGCGTCGGCCCATAGGAGATCCAGCTGGCCTGATCGGCCAGGGCCTGGGTGCTGGTGGCAAATTTCAGAAACTCCAGCGCGGCTTTTTTGTGTTTGGTGCCCTTCGGGATCACGTAGTAATCCATGTTATAGACTTGGTGGTCCCAAATAATCACAAAGGGTTTGTGCTCTTTCATCTGGGCATTGAAAATCCGACCGTTATATGCTGTGGTCATAACCACTTCACCGTCGGCCAGCATCTGGGGAGGCTGGGCCCCGGCTTCCCAGAAAATGAGCGCTTTTTTGATGGTGTCAAGCTTTTTAAAGGCCCGGTTCACCCCGGCATCGGTGGACAGCACCTTATAGACATCCTTGGGGGCCACGCCGTCGGCCATCAGAGCAAATTCAAGGGCGACCACCGGCCGGTTGCTCAAACCGCGGTTGCCGGGAAATTTCTTGAGATCAAAAAAATCGGCCAGTTTGGAGGGCTTTGCACCGGGAAACTTGGTCTTGTCGTAGGCCACGATGGTTGTCCAGACGATGGTGGCTACCCCGCACTCGTGCAAGGCACCATCAATAAAGTCCTTGGTGGCCGGGGTACCGTCCGGGGCCGGCGACAGGGTAGACCAGTCAATGGGCTCCAGCAGGCCTTCATCGCAAGCAGCGGTTAAATCCTGTTTTTCCACGTCAACCACATCCCAGGTGACGTTGCCGGACTGGACCTGGGCCCGGATTTCAGCCAGACCGCCGTTGTACACTTCCGCGTTGACCGTGATGCCGGTTTTTTTCATAAACGGCTTCTGGTAGGCCTCGATCTGGCTTTGGGAGAACGCGCCGCCGAAAGAGGTTACCGTAATCGATTCGGCCGCGACGGCTGCCGTGCAGGGCAGAAATATAAAAAGTGCCAGCAATGCAACGGCATATTTTACTTTTCCTTGCCATAATTTCATAATGTTCTCCTTTCAAGGTAGATAAAAAATGGGTTGGTTGGTGGAAAAAAGCGATGAACGGATTTCATAAGCTTATTTAGCTACATCAATTTGACCGGCTTGTAAACAATAAATTTGCGGCGCTGATATCCACGCAGGGCTTCATTTTTAAACCCTTTAAAAAGCACTGGGTTTTTGTTACAAGTCCGATATGATGGATAGCGTAGAAATTGATAATTTAAAAACAGGGAGTAGATCGATGACATTGGAAGAAAAAATTTGCGGCATGATGGCGAAACAGAAA
>JAOZPY010000386.1 GCA_029932495.1 Desulfobacterales bacterium | reverse complement strand
CCGGGTCACTGTGAGAGGCCAGCAAAATATGCCTGGCTTTTCTAATTTGATCAATTATCCGGTTCATCGCCCGTGGTAATCTTTTTTAACAGCTTATCAATATGCAATCCGTATTCGAAGGATTCGTCCCAGAAAAATTTTAAATCCGGCATATACCGCAAACCGAGCCGACGGGCAAGATTTCGTTTGATGTATCCGCGTGCGCTGTCAAATCCCTTGACCGCAGCCTCCGATCGGTCCCGGCCGCCATAAATCGTAAAATATATGCGCGCCAGCTTGAGATCCGGTGACATTTTCACCCCGGTGATGGTGGTCATTTCCAGACGGGGGTCACGGATACCTTTTTGCAGCAAATCCGACAGGGTTGCCTGGATCAGACCGCTGACCCTTTCAGCTCGGGTAAAAGACGTCATAAATGTACGATTTCCATCCGTGTGTCGACAATCTCGGCCAGGCCCAGGTCGTCGGCCATATTAAAAATTTTGTCGATTTTCGAATTGATCAGCGGCGCGTCATTGCCGACCAGTGAAAAACCGATTTCAGCGCGTTGATAAACATCATTGGCACCAATTTCAGCCATCGACACATTGAAACGGTTGCGCAACCGGCCGATCATGGATTTGACAATTTTGCGCTTGCCCTTCAGCGAATGGCAGTCATGCAATCGTAAAATAATGATTCCGGTTCCGACAACCATCACTTACCTTAAATGATACATTTTAGTGCCCTAATTCGTAAGATAGATGACCTATACTATTCCGCCCGCTGCGATAGAGGCGGCAACGAACTTAAAGGCTGGGAAGCTATGAGGCCATGAATCTGGAAAACTTATTAAAGGATAAAATCCTTTTAAACTTTCCAGCCTTCTGGAGTTCAAGCCTTCCTGCCCGCCGAAGGCGAATGCGATCTCGACATCTCTGTGATGAAATTAACGCTTCAAAGACAATACGTGACCTTATTTGAATATGCGTACTTAACAGGGTTATTCCATGTGAGGTTTTATCTCTTCGAGATAATAGCACTCCAGCACATCGCCGACCTTGATGTCGTTGAAATTTTCAACACCAATGCCGCATTCATAACCGGCCTGCACCTCTTTGACATCGTCTTTAAAACGACGCAAAGAAGCATTGCGACCTTCATATAAAATCACCCCGTCCCTGATCACCCGCATGGTTCTGCCGCGTTCAATTTTTCCGTCGGTGACATAGCACCCTGCGACAGCCCCCACTTTGGGAATTTGAAACACTTCGCGAACTTCCGCAGTGCCCAGCACATGCTCCTCAAAACTGGACTCCATCATGCCGACCATGGCATCTTTGACATCTTTAATAATGTCATAGATGACATTGTAAAAACGCATGTTCACGTTTTCTTCGGCGGCAAACGCCTGCACCTTGGGTGTCGGCCGCACATTGAAGCCGATAATAATGGCATTGGATACCGCCGCCAGGGAAATGTCTGATTCACTGATCGTCCCGGTGGCCGCATGCACCACGTTGACCCGGACCTCATCGTTGGAAAGCCCGGTCAAAGATTCCTGCAAGGCTTCAATGGAACCGTGAACATCGGCCTTGATAATGATGTTGAGATCCTTGACCTCCCCCTGTTGCATCTGCTCGTAAAGTTTTTCCAGGCTCAACCGGTTAGTCTGGGCCAGTTCCTTGGTTCTCTGTTTCTGGAGACGATGTATGCTGACCTGTTTGGCGATTTTGTCATCGGCCAGTGCGATCAATTCATCGCCGGCCATGGGAACCCCGGACAGTCCCAAAACTTCAACCGGAATCGACGGCCCGGCGGACTCCACCGGCGTCCCCCGGTCATTTAACATGGCACGAATTTTTCCATAATGCACACCGCACACCACGGCATCGCCGGTATGCAGGGTGCCATCTCTAACCAGCACTGTGGCCACCGGACCGCGGCCGGAATCAATTTTGGCCTCCACCACGTAGCCGAACGCCCGCTTGTCGGCATTGGCTTTGAGCTCCAGGACTTCAGCTTGCAAAGAAATCATTTCCAGCAATTCATCGATTCCCTGGTTTTCTTTGGCGGACACATGGACAAAAATTGTATCGCCGCCCCAATCCTCCGGCGTCAGGCCATGCTCGGCAAGCTCGCGTTTGACCCGATCCGGTTCGGCGTTGGCCTTATCGATTTTATTGACAGCCACGATGATCGGCACGTTCGCCGCCCGGGAGTGGTTGATGGCCTCAATGGTTTGCGGCATCACACCGTCGTCAGCGGCCACAACCAGCACGACAATGTCAGTCACTTTGGCACCACGGGCCCGCATGGCGGTAAACGCTTCATGGCCCGGCGTATCAATAAAGGCAATGTATCCCTTGGCGGTGGCGACATGGTATGCACCAATGTGCTGGGTGATTCCACCGGCTTCCATCTCGGTGATATGGGTTTTGCGGATAACATCCAGCAACGATGTTTTGCCGTGGTCCACATGCCCCATGATGGTGACCACCGGCGGTCGTTCCCGCATTTTTTTCGGATCATCGGTTTCCTGTTTTAAAACCGCTTCCTCCTCGAAGGTCGCAGGCTCCACCTCGTAATTGAATTCCGCTGCCACCAGCACGGCAGTGTCAAAATCAATGCTTTGATTGACGGTGGCCATCACCCCCATGGACATCAGCACCTTTATCATCTCGCCGGCCTTAACCCCCATGCGCTTGGCCAACTCGGAAAGAACAATGGCCTCATCGACCTTGATTCTGCGTTTGATGGCCTTGGCGGTGGTAATCTGGGTTTTCTTGGCGGCTGCGGATGCCTTGGCCTTGGCTCCTTTACGAGGTTTGCGGGATCGAAAGCCGACATCGTAAAGGTCGGTGCCTTCAACCACCGATTTTTTGCGAAAAGATATTTTTTTCTTTAAAAATCTTTTGTCCTTGTCTCCCTCTTCACCTTTTTTCTTCCACTTTTTTTTGCGCCCGTCCCTGGAGGCCAGGTCCACCGGCGCTTCACCGGCTTTTTTTGCAGGCGCGCCATCAACAGGTGCCTGTCCCGCCCGGGTCCGGGTGGGTCGAGCGGCCTTTTTTTCCGGCGCCGGCACCGGCGCCGGCGGCTTTACTGGAAGCTTGATGATTTTGGCTGATTCTTCTTTTTTAGCGGCTTTTTTCGCTTGGGTCTTGGCTTTGGCTGCTGGTTTTTCAACCTCAGCCGCCGCGGTTTCATCCACAGATTTTTCTTCCGGCACCGGTTCGGCTTGTGCCTCGGTTCCGTTCTCAGCAACCGGTTGTGTTTCTTCAACCACAGCGGCTTCCGATACCTCTGCGGGCTGCCCGGCTGCCGGCTCTGCGGCCTTTTCGGCTTCAGCCGGTGTCTGGTCGACGCCGGGCTCAGACGGTTCGACAGATTGCGGAGCGGCTTGTGCCTGGACTTTTTTACGCCGTCTTCGAATCACGGTGGGTTTTACGCGCGTCTCTTCTACGGCCTGCTGCTTTTTGCCGAAAAGTTCCGTCTTTACTCTGGCAACGGCCTCATCATCCAGAGAGCTCATATGGCTCTTTACCTCGATATTCAGGCCACTGAGCTTTTCGAGCAGAATCTTATTTGTCAGGTTAAGGTCTCTGGCGAGTTCATAAA
>JAOZPY010000385.1 GCA_029932495.1 Desulfobacterales bacterium | reverse complement strand
ATTTTTTTTCTTCCAGGGCCGCCAGGGCGGCCTCGGCGGTGGCCACCCAGGTAAAACGCGGCGGGTTGCTCAGGTTCAACCCACGGTACTCGTTGATAATTCTTTCTGAAAGCCGGCAGTCCTCCTCCATAATCCAGGCATCATAGGGGGTGGAAACCAGCAGGATGTCCCGCACTTTTTTGGACATCAATTCATGAAAGACTTTGAAGCGCGGATCAAAATCCTCGGCAAAACTTTCAATTTCCAGTGCCATGCACATCTGTCCTTTCTGGAAATAACGGCTGCAGTCTCAAAATAATTGTCATATTCTTATACTGTTATAACGCACTATTTTATTCCATTATCACTTGATCCACAACAAAGAAAAAATCAGCCGTTAAACAGTCGAGTGAAAGAATCCCTCGTATAGAAAAGCGCCGGCGATCACCTCGCAGTCCGCCTTACTGACGCCCGCACGCTGCATTGTGGGCCGCCATTGTGAGCGAATGGTCCCCACAATACGATCCAGAATATCCACCGCCTCCGTTTTTGAAAGCAGAAAGCGGCCATGCATGCTCAAAAGATTTTCCCGGTTGGCCCAGCGGCCGAACCGACCGCAAACCATTGCCAGATCGCGCCTATCCATCGCAATCACAGGCGCCGGTGTCAAATCATAGGCCGGACTCAACCGCCATTGCCGCCCTGAGGCCAACAACGCATGATTGCGGGGGTGATCATCCAGATTGGAGACTGCCGCGTTGAAGCACATCCTTGCAAACAGTTCGCGAAGGTCTGCCGCCGGTTGAGCACTGACTCGACGAATTTCATCGGCAAGCAGGATATATGACCAATTCCCACGCGCCAATGGATTATCGTCAATTTGCAGCAGCGTAAGCGCGCTTACCATGCGATGCCGCAGATAGCCGTGCGCTGCCCAGTCACGATCAAACCGGCGTACAAGCAAAACATCCCGCCCCGCAACAGTGGTGATTTTGCTGTCAGCGGTGGTTAAGTCGCACGCTTTTGCCAGCTGCAGCAACCCATGCTCGACACGCGGATGGTTCCAACGATCATTCTGCCGGATAAATTTGGCCAGCCAAAGCGTCTGCATATGTTCCACAACGGCCTTGGGGCGGGCTCCGCCCATTGAGGTGCCGATCAGCATGAGCGCTTCCACCTGTTCAGCAGCAGTGCCGGTGATATCGGACGCATCATTGATGACCGCATCGGCAGCGATTTGCAGACGCTCCAGGTCAAGGGTGCGGTTAAACGCATGTTGCGGCGCCGGCGGCGCGACATTCAACCCAAACCCCAGGGCACCCGCCCGGTCGTCCGGGCCTTGCATGAGATAATCAAATTCCTCAAGCTGCACAGAACCGGCGTTTCTTTCGATGATGCACCGTCCCCAGAAATCCGGCATTGAATCCCGAATCGCACCAAAAAATCCCTGCATCCGGGCGGTTTCATATACACCTTTGCGAAGCCGCAGTTGCACAGGATCAAGCTCCACCGCATCATCACGCTCGAGATAACGTCGTCCATACACAAATTCACCGATGGCTTGACCTTCAGGTGTCAGGATCACCCGGAAGCGCCCGGCCGTGACAAATTCCGTCTCTCCCGGCAGGACGATATACACGTAGCACTCGCGTTCAGAAGTCATCGTCCATTTTCCTTCTTTTCGGAGCTGCCTTTGGACTTCTGGCCCGCTCCAGAATCTTGCCTTCCTCATCGCGGTCCGGGTCAGCCACATCTCTCAGTTGATTAAGGAGACCCAGCGCCCACAAAGCCCCCAGATAGGCAGCGACGGCCGTAGTCGGTTTGCCCTTCTCGATTTGGGCAAGAACCTGACGTGAAATGCCAATCCGCCCGGCAAGATCTTCCCGGCTCAGCCTGCGTCGCAAACGGGCGGTACGAATATTGCGCCCCAATCTAATCAGAGCTTCCTCAACTGCGGCAGGCAGGGCTTCTGAAATTTTACTAATTCTTGTCATGTTATTTTAAAATAGCTAATAAGGCTTATATGTATTTTTAAAATAACATATATTAATATTGCCCTTCCGTCAAGACATTTTACGATTATCATCGGTTGCAGTCACCGGGGGAAGCAATGCCAAAGGCCAAAATCATTCTAGGCGTCGCGGAAATCTTCATAGATTTCAATCGACCGCCCACACCTTGACTGCATCGCCAGCCATGGTAATATTGCCGGAAGGATCCAACAGCGTGGCAGGTTTTCGCACCACCCGTAGATTTACACCCACAGGAAAGAAAAAACCTATGGATATCTGGATGACCCTGCGCAAGGCCGTCGCACTTTATCCTCGAAAAATCGCGGTGGTGGACGGCGAACGCTCATTTACCTATGCGCAGACCATGCAGCGGGCCGCTGCGCTGGCGCACTTTTTCCAGGCCCGGGGCCTTCAGTCCGAAGAACGCATCTCCATTGCGGAGGTCAACTCGGCGCCTTTTCTGGAAACCTACTATGCGGCAGCCGGCATGGGTGCAATTTTAAACCCGCTGAACTATCGCCTTTCAGCCCGGGAGATGGTCTTTATCCTGACAGATGCCGGCACGCGCTGGCTGGTGGCCGGCAGCCGGTTTGCGTCGGTGGTGCAGGAAGTATTGCAACACAAAACCGCTCTGGAAGGTGTCATCTGGATCGACGGGATCCCGTCTTCCGTGTCCGCCGATCTGCCGTTTTACAGCTATGAAGCCATCGTGGGCGAAGCCGGGGCGAAATTTCGACCGGTGCCGGTTCCCGAACAGCAGGTGGCCCACCTGTATTACACCAGCGGCACCACCGGGCGTCCCAAGGGGGTGATGCTGACCCATAAAAATGTATGTTTGCATGCCATGGGAACCATTGCCGAGCTCAAACTGACCGATAGCGACATCTGGGGGCACGTGGCCCCCATGTTTCACCTGGCCGATGCCTGGGCCACTTTTGCCGTCACCTGGGTGGGTGGGCGGCACGTGATGATCGACCAGTTCGACGCCCGGACGGTCATGGCTGCCATTCAAAAAGAAAGCATCACCCTGAGCAACCTGATTCCCACCATGCTCAACCTGATGATCCAGCACCCGTCCATCGGTGATTTCGACTTTTCCAGCCTGCGGGTAATTTTAAGCGGCGGGGCGCCCATCGCCCCGGAAGTGGTCAAACGCATCCGCCGGGCCTTTGGCTGTGCTTATATTCAAACTTACGGAATGACCGAGACCAGTCCCTACCTGACCTTCAGCATTTTAAAGCAACACCTCCAGCAGCTGCCGGATGATGAGCAGCTCCGGTACATATCCAAAACCGGCCGGCCGTTTATCGGCATCGACCTCAAGGTAGTGGATGAAAACACAAGGCCCGTAACCCCCGATGAAAAGCAGGTGGGAGAAATCTGGGTGCGCGGCGACACCGTCACCCCCGGCTACTGGAACCTGCCGGACGAAACCCGCAAGGCCTTTACCGACGGCTGGCTGCGCACCGGGGATCTGGCGGTGGTGGACCGCGAAGGCTACGTCAATATCGTGGACCGCAAAAAAGACATGATCGTCACCGGCGGCGAAAATGTCTATTCGACGGAAGTCGAAAACGTGCTCTACATGCACCCCAAGGTGCTGGAGG
>JAOZPY010000384.1 GCA_029932495.1 Desulfobacterales bacterium | reverse complement strand
GGCCATCACGGCGCCGAATAAAATAGCCAGGGTACCAAACCATACCATGAGTTGCGTTACCCGCAGAATCGAGACGGGAAACTCGGCATTGAAAACGGTGAACATGATGCGAATGATGACATAGGCCATCACCTTGGTCATTAAAGGCGCAATCGTGGCACTTACAGCCGATGGGGCACAGGTGTAAGCATCCGGCAGCCACCCATGCAAAGGGACAAGAGCCATCTTCAGGGACAGGCCAATGATAATGAACGCAAATCCGGCCAGAATTGCCTTGGAGTTGATGAGTTCGGGGAGCAGTTGTGCAAGGTCGGCCATATTCAACGAGCCGGTGGTGATATACAAATAGCCGACTCCCAGAAGATAAAAGCTGGCGCCGATGGTGCCCATAACGACATACCGAAAACTGGCGTAAGTGGCCCCTTTTTCCCCCATGGCGATCAGCGCATATCCTGACAGGGAGGTTACTTCCAGCAGCACAAAAAGGTTGAACAGATCGGCGGTGATACAAATGCCCAGAAGGCCGGTAATAAACAGAAGGAAAAGACTCCAAAAAAAAGCGGTTTTTCCCGCCAGCTCTTGTTGCACACTCTTATGGGCAAAGACTGCCAGCAGCATACCGAGCGTTGAGATTAAAGCCAGCATGATGGCATTCAGATGGTCGATCCGATACTCGATTCCCCAGGGAGGTTCCCAGCCTCCCAGCCAATACCGGATTGTTCCCTGCTCCAGGACTGTTGCCAGAATTGCATAAGATGAAACCACGCACACCAGCAAAGCCGTTATGGCCAGGGGGAAACCGGCTCGTTTTAACCACCACCCTGAGGGAAATATCAATAAGGCGATTACCAGGGGGCAAACAATGATAATGGTGGGCAGTTGCATGCTCATCTCAGGTTCGGAAAAGCTCTTTCATGTCCGGATGATGGGTTATCACTTTGACAAATTGTCCGGTTCGATGGTCATATCGTTTTTTAAGGATGACCAGAAGCCGCCGCATCAATAAAAAGCCCATGTAAGGATCTTGTTCACAGAGGGCTCTTATTTTTTCTCCCTTCATCGAAAATATTTCGCAGGGTTCGGCGCATACAGCATCGGTGGTATAATAGCCCTGCTCGATCATCGTCGACCAGCCGAAAGCAAAGCCCGGTTTGATGGATCCGACGGAGACGGTGATCTTCTCGGCAAGCCTTTGCTCAAGAAGCACCTTGCCCCGTTTTACCATATAAAAGCGGTCCGCAATATCGCCCTGCCTGAAGATGATTTCCTGATCGTCGAATGTCAAAACATCGGTAATCGAGGTAATTCGATTGAGCATATCGTCTTTGAGGTGGGTCATAAGGACCATTTTTTTTAAATCTTCCGTGGATACCATGTTTCCTCCTGATAGCATCCCTGCGGACGGGACCCCAAGTAAAGTGAGTATCCTCCCGCTAAGCGAGAGACATTCGGCAGGCCCTTTGAAGGGGGGGCAAAAAAATTTTGTTAAAAAAATGCCTAAAGTTGTAGTGTCGCTGCGCTCCGCCTTTTTTAAAAGTTTATACTGCCCGTATTTAATATCAAAAATCAGAACAATAAAATTAAACCTTACCGTCAGTTTCTAATTCTTTTAAAATCGATTAAACACCTTAACTTTAGGCACTTCCTTTTATCGCCTGTCTGCGGATCACTCATTTTTGAGCTGAGCCAAAATTTCATCTTCTTCCAGGGTACGGTACTGCTGATGAAGTTTGATGATTAAAGCCAGGGCAACGCCTAACGTTGCAACCGCCACAACAATTGCTGTCAGCATCAGCACATGGGGCAGGGGATTGATGTAATGCGCTGCGGAAACCGCGTGATTCCCCGGGCCGTGTGCGTGCTCGATAATCGGTATGGTGGCTTTGTTTTTTGCGCCGATGGAAATAAAAAACAGGATGACCGCTGTTTGCAGAATGTTCATTCCGATGATTTTTTTTACCAGGTTGTTTTTAACAATCATGGCATACAGGCCGATCATCATCAGCAAGATGTATATCCAGTAATTTAACTTGGACATGAGGATCAGTGTCAGGTCATGCATGCCTATAAACCTTCATCCTGTTTTCCGGCTGAGGCCAGGTTGTAGTAAAGGCTTATCATGACGGCCATCACAGCCATACCCACACCAATTTCAACCAGGAGAATTCCGAAGGACCGCGCTGTTACTGAATCGACGCCGAAAATTTGAGAAAGTGCGCTGTAATCAAGAAAATTTGAACCCAGCAGCAGGCACAGGCCTCCGGTGGCGGCATATAGCAGCACCCCCGTTGTGGAAAGGAGAACGACGTTTTTTTCGCTGATCCGGTTTGTGGATGACCGCAGGTTGTGTGAGACGGCAAAAATGATTACCGATGCGCCCAGGATTACGCCGCCCTGAAATCCCCCGCCGGGACTGTGATGTCCATGGGCAATGACGTACAGGGCAAAAATCTGGATAAATGGAATTATCATGCGGCAGGTGGTTTTGATGATTAAATCGTGGGGCACCCATTGCAAATCGATGCGTTCAAAATCAACAGATTCCCGTGGATATCGACCACCCTTTTCGATTCGAAAGGTAATTCCGGTAGGCACGTGGCGATAGAGTCGTGTGTCGGGTTCAATGCGCTTAAAGCTTCGCAACAGAAAGAAGCAGGCAATTCCGGCCGAGAAAATAACGACGGTTTCGAACATCGTGTCATATCCGCGGTAGTCGGCTAAAACAGCGGTGACGATGTTGGGAACAGCCGTATCTTCAAGGGTGTTTTCGATATAATAGGGAGATACATGGGTGCTGGCCGGTGATGCCGGATCACCCCAGGAGGGAAAATCAAGCGTGCAATAGATCAGCAGGCTGCCGAACAACAGAACGATAATTGCGCCAAGGACTTTCAATCTTTGGTTCTCCTTGAGGTCCGGAAAACGGCGGCGACAAAGAGCACGGTACTGATTCCCGCGCCCACTGATGCTTCCGTAAAGGCGACATCGACCGCCCCCATAATGGCCCACAGAAGGCACATCATGAAACTGTAAGCCCCGAAAAGGATGGCGGCGCCCAGCAGGTCTTTAACCGTTATGGCGGCCAGGGCGGTGACGACGACAATGATCAGGATAATCAACTGGATCAGCCACATCATGCGCTATTTTTCCCCCTTGGTCCAGTGGCCCAGGCCGGCCCTGACACCGGCGTCAATAATGGCGTGGGTTGCCGTCGGGCTTGTAAAGAAAACAAAAACAACGATTAAAATAATCTTAAAAGCGGTCAGCAGCGAAGCGACGGAAAATTCATGCAATGTATACAGGGCCATGGATGACATTGTCAGCACGAGACCGGCCGTATCCAGTTTTCCGGCCGGATGCAAGCGGGTATAAAAATCCGGGAAGCGGAGGATACCAATCGAGCCTCCGGTAAAAAAAAGCAGTCCGCTGATCAGAAGGATGATGACGACAACATCCATTGGCGTTATTCTCCTTTATGCAGGGTTTCGTCGTACAGGCCTTTTCTTTTTTGAAAATATCTCGATGTCGCCAGCACGGCGATGAAATTCAACATGGCATAGGCCAGGGCAATGTCGACGAACATGTCCACCCGGCGGTAAACCAG
>JAOZPY010000383.1:3180-3605 GCA_029932495.1 Desulfobacterales bacterium | reverse complement strand
GTTGCCGACGGCAATGCCGACAATGTTCAGCAATTTACTTCCGAAGGTGTTTACCGGCGCAGATGGACAGGACTTTCACGGCCGGTCGGGGTGGCGCTTTCACCGGACGAAAATTTTTTGTATGTCACTGAGTGGGATGCTGATTGTGTGAAAAAATTTGATATGGATGGCAATTTGCTACAGTCTTTTGGCCAGTCCGGGGCTGGCGATGGCCAGTTTGATCATCCCAGCGGCATCGCTATTGACAGTAGCGGTAATGTTTACATCCTGGATGTCAATAACAGCAGGGTGCAGAAATTTACTGCTGACGGCGATTACGTCAGTCAATATGCCCTGACCAACGATTTCACGCCTAATTTGAGTTGGCCGATTATTTATGGTTTGGCTATTGACCAAGGAAACTCATATATTTCCAATTACGGCCA
>JAOZPY010000383.1:846-3170 GCA_029932495.1 Desulfobacterales bacterium | reverse complement strand
GCAGCATTGGCAGCTATGGCGGTGGTAATGCTGAATTTCGCTACCCCTGCGGCCTGGCGCTTGATGCCCAGGGGGCGTTGTACGTTGCGGATCACGATAATTACAGATTTCAAAAGTTTGACTCCCTGGGAAATTTCAGCCTGGCGGTCGGCAGTTTTGGCGGTGATGGCGATGGTTTCACCAACAAGCCGGTAGATTGTGAGATCTATGAAGATGGTTCAAATATAAATCTTTATGTACTCGAATTCTGGAACTGCCGGGTGCAAGAATTCAATTCCCAGGGACATTACCTGGGACAGTGGGGCACCTTGGGATCAGGCGATGGAGAATTTCGCTACCCCGAAGCACTGGCTATTGATGCGGTCCATGGCCGCCTGTATGTCAGTGACTCGGGTAATCACCGGATCCAGAAGTTCGACCCGGATGGCCATTATATCGGGCAATGGGGCTCCAGCGGCACGGGTGATGGTGAATTCATACGTAATACCGGAGTTGCGGTGGATGCCCAGGCAGGTATCGTTTATGTAGCCGATTGCGATAATCCCAGAATTCAGAAGTTTGACCTGGATGGTAATTATCTCGGGCAATGGGGGGCCAGCGGCACTGGTGATGGTGAATTTGTTTCTCCCCGGGGAATAGCCGTGGACAGCGATGGATATGTTTACGTTGCAGATGAAAGTCCGGGTGGTGATTCGCCAGCCCCCGTCAGGATACAGAAATTCGATGCCAACGGCAATTTCCTGGAAAGTTTCACTTTGCCGAATAGTGCCAGCGTCAGTACGGGCGCACCCAGGCTCTACGACCTCGAGTTTGACCATGCTGGCAGTCTTTTCGCCTGTTGCTGCCGTACGGTTGATCAGGTACATAAATTTTCTCCCACCTTAGAACACATTACAGCTTTTGGTAACCAAGAGTCTTTTTATGCTAACAAGTATAATGGATTAGCGGTTGACAGTGCCGGGTTTGTTTATGTGTGCGATAGCTGGACGAATAAAATATATAAATTCATGAAAAAACAGCCTCCTTTAAAGGGAACTGATTTTTTTCCTCTCACGGCTGGAGAAGGAAGGCAATATTGGGTAACAGATAATTACGATGGCTGTGACCGTACTATCTGGGCAGTGACACAATGCGACAGCCAGGATAGTTTTTTACTGACCCTGACCAGCGATACAGGTTCCTGTTTTTGTGATTCAGCCTTGACGGGAGTAAACAACTTTTATCTTGACGGTGAAAAACTTATCTTTTTTCAGTCGGGGTGTCCGGTTGGCAATCAGGCTAATTTTTATCGTCTGTTCAGCTTGCCGGCATCTTTTGAACATGGTGATAACTGGATAATCGGTGACGTTAGCTATGCCGTTGAAATATTGGAAAGTATGACGATAGATGGTCAACAGTTTGATGATTGTATAAAAATCTCCGTGGATGCAACGGCCAGTTCATCTGAACCCCTGCAGGGAAGCGGTTATTTTATCGTTGCCAAGAATATCGGCGTTATTCAGCTGGTATTTAACCGTACCGGAAACGGCTATGAAAATACGACCGCGCAATATCAGTACCTGGATAATGAAATATTTTCTCCTCATACCTTAAGTGGCGTCGTAACCGATGAAGATAACGATCCCTTGGAGGGGATACTGGTTCAATTGTCAAACTGCAACGGTTGTCTTTATGATATTTCGGACCAGAACGGAGGCTTTTTACTGTCAGCTTATGGCCCGGATATAGTTTTACGGGCGGGTTATGATGAAGATCAAAACCATGCTTTTGACTCACTTGAAGAAGGTTATTTCAGCGAAAACAAAATTGATGCAATTACTGCTGACGTTGATGATATATTGTTTTCCGGTTTTGCAATTATGGGAAATGAGAAACTGACTGATTTCAACGGTGATGACGTGTCCGATCTCCTCTGGCATAATGTTACCAGTGGTTCTACCGCCCTTTTCCTGATGGATGTCGATGGCGTCGGCAGCACTGCCAACCTTCCTGCCGAGGATGACATCAACTGGCAGGTGTTTGCCCCCGGCGACTTCAATGGCGACGGTATTGCCGATCTCCTGTGGACCAACGAAACCACCAATGAACTGAAAATCTGGTTCATGGATATCAACGGCTTCGTCAGCGAATTGCCTCTTGGTTCTGCCGACCTGAACAATTTCGACCTCTATGGCCCGGCTGATTTCGATGGCGACGGCAAAGCTGACCTCCTCTGGCGCCACAAAACTTCGGGCCAGATGTTTCTCTGGTCCCTGGATGAAAACGGCTATGCTGGCAGCCGCTACCTGGGTACGGTCAATGATTTTGACTACCAGCTCTACGGC
>JAOZPY010000383.1:0-836 GCA_029932495.1 Desulfobacterales bacterium | reverse complement strand
TCTATATCGGCACCCTGGCCGATGCCGACTGGGTTTTCGAAACCTTCGCTGATTTCGACGGCGACGGCAACTGTGACATCTACCTGCGCAACCATAACAACGGCCAGATGGCCATCTGGCACCCGGACGATGCCGGACACATCACTTCCCAGTACATCGGTACCATTCCCGATATGAACTGGCAGATTATCTGCTCGGGTGATTTCAACGGCGACGGCTACGGAGACATCATCTGGCGCCATGTCAACACCGGCATCCTTTTCCGCTGGACATTCGCTGACACCGGTTACACCGGCAGTGCCTATATCGGTACGGTGGCCGATGAAGATTGGATGATCGGGAACCGATGAGCGGGACAAACCGAAAAAGCGCCACCGTGATGGCTCTTTTTCAAAATTTCGTGAGGGGTGACAGCATGTTCTGCCGACTGATCAGCCACGTTTTTTTCGGAGGAAAAGAAGGGGATTTGATTTCAACTACGCTAATAGGTACGATTTTCTTCTTGGACAATCGACATGGCATAGCCATGTCGGATTATGACCGTCTAACCGGCGTCAAACAACTGAGGGTCCGAGGTTTTAAAGCCGTTCGCTTCTGTGCTCGACTCAAAGCTCTGGCACTCAATATTCGCTGAATCACTGTGTTTACTAAACAGAAAATGATGGAAACAATACCAGCTCTTACCTGATAACTGACTTTAAAACCGGTCTTTTGATGCTTTCAAAGAACAATTTACCAATACTTGAACGATAGTCAGAGTGTTTTCATCAAATAATGATGAGGAGAGTGTGCTATTCTTAGTTGAAATTGAAATGACCTCCAACCTCTGATAAAGT
>JAOZPY010000382.1 GCA_029932495.1 Desulfobacterales bacterium | reverse complement strand
GCGGCCACTTCTTCGGCTTCGCCTTCCCGGCCAAGGGGGATGGTGTTCGGAAAAGGTTTATAATCGGCCGCCCTGTACATTGAGATATTTTACTTTATTCCAGTTATCCACGACTTCAATTTTCGAAATACTGCCGTAATCCACTTCAAAATTAAACGCACGGGATAGTGAAAGATTAAGCACATGACATATAATAGCCCGGATCGGCCCTGAATGGGTAATGAGCAAAACCTTGTCTTTTTTACCTGCCCCAGCGATCAGTTCATTAAAAAATGTTACACTTTTGCGACTGAACGCCAGGTAGGTCTCTGCCATAGGTGGGGCGATGTGTACAAAATCATTCATCCAGTCGTCGAGTTGTTCACGGCCTATCTCTGACCATTTTTTCAGTTCCCAATCACCGAAATCCATCTCCGTCAGCGCATCTTCAACATCCGCCGATCGGCTCATTGCAGAAGCCAGCGCTTTGCATCTTTTTAAAGGACTGGTGTAGATACGGTCGAAATGAATACCATCAAGTTTGGCTACGAGTTCTTGAATATCTTCTTGTTGGGTATCAGCCAAGTCGATATCGGAAATACCGTAGCAATATTGCCCGCCCAATGCCACCCGGGTATGCCTTAATAGATAAACTTCCATATTCCAAGCATGAATAAATAAACCAATATCTCAGTGACTTGCTGCACGGTTCCGAGGCAGTCGCCCGTGAATCCACCGATCATTTTTCTAAAATAACGCCCCAGCCACACCACCAGTAAAGACAGCGGAATAATTATGACCCATAAATAAAAACTGTAAAAATACGAAGCAACTGCTAAAGGGGTAATTCCGGTGGACAGACCGATCAAGAAATCCTTCAAACTCAATTTTTTGGCCAACGGCTTCACCTTGCTCGTCGCGTCAGCCCTCGCGTAGTCAAAAAATAGAATAACTGCCGAAGCACTGACCCGGCTTATGGCATGGGCCACCAGAAGAGCGATCATAAAGTAGCCCGTGGAAATAGTGCATAATTCAAGCGACGAGCTATACTTTGCCAGGAGGGCCAGCACCAAGCCTATTACCCCATAAGCACCGATGCGGCTGTCTTTCATGATCTCCAGTATTTTATCTTTCGTCCATCCACCCCCAAAGCCGTCGCACACATCGGACAACCCATCCTCATGAAATCCACCGGTGATCAAAATGCCCGCAAGCATGGAAAAAATGACGCTTACCGTGCAGGGAAAAATCAAACGGGATAAATAAAAAACCAGGGCCGCTGCTGTTCCTACAAATAGGCCTATGAGAGGAAAATAGCGATGTGATTTCTCGAGTAGTTCAGGAGAATATTTCACCCAGTCAGGACAAGGGATACGGGTAAAAAACATCAACCCCGCAAAAAATATTTCAAGTTCCCGCCTCATTTTTTCTCGGATACTCCGGCAGCATCGAAACTGGCCATACTGTTGAGAAAAGCGACGGATAATTTTATGATGGGATAGGCCAGCGCACATCCCACACCTTCACCCAGGCGCATGTCAAGCCGCAGTAAAGGCCTGGCATTCAGATAGCGCAGCATGCCAGCATGCCCTTTTTCATCGGACTGGTGACAAAATATCGCAAAATCGATGATGGCGGGATATAAAGTATGCGCTATGAGAAACACCGCAGTGGCAATAAAGCCATCGATCATAATAATCATTTTTTGCTCGGCCGCCTTCATCATGGCGCCGCACATCATGGCCATTTCATAGCCCCCAAAAGCACATAAAACATCCAGGGGATCATTGATAGAATGATGAGATGCAACTTTTCGCAGTATGGCTATCTTTCTGCCTAGCTGCTCATCACTCACTCCTGTTCCCCGGCCGGTGCAATTTTCTATGGCAATTTTACACATCTTACTCATAATAAGGCTGGCGGCAGAAGTGTTGCCGATGCCCATCTCTCCAAAGCCAATAATATTGGATCCCTGTCCATGGATTGCGGCACAAATTTCCGCCCCCTTTTCAATGGCCATGTCCCTTTCCGCAGCAGTTATTGCGGGTTCAGTTGCACAGTTTCTGGTGCCCCTGCCTATCTTGGCATTGATCAGCTCCGAATGTTCGGGAAAATCATAATTTACCCCGGCATCCACTACTTTGAGCCCAATGCCATTTTGGGCACAGAACACATTGATCGCGGCGCCGTTATTCAAAAAGTTCATCACCATCTGATAAGTGACTTCCTGCGGATAGGCGCTCACCCCTTCCATTGCAATACCATGATCACCGGCAAACACCACGATGGCAGGCTTGGAAAGTACCGGCGTTACCGTCTGCTGGATCAAGCCAATCTGAAGCGCTAACTGCTCCAACATACCCAGGGCCCCAACCGGTTTGGTTTTATGATCAATTTTGTGTTGCAAGGTGTCAGACAGTTGTCTTTTTACACGCTCAATATGAAATGGTTTCATCTCATCTAAGAAAATCATTAAAAGTGTGGCTATTATGATCCTGAAAAAAATGGTCTTTTCAGATCTATTCTTTTATTTTTCCCCTCCCGACACTAAAAAAGATCTTAATTTTTCAAAAAACCACTCTTTTTGCAAAGACTTTTTTTCATTCGGGCCAACTTTTTTTGCTTTTGGCCGTCTTCCGACTGCAGCCGGATGTGTTTTAGGACATCTTCCATGCTCCAGCTAACGCAAAATGTACTTGACTTGACAACCACCAATTATGATATCTGCTTGGGAGGAATTCGGACGGTGTATTAATTATCTGTAAAAATCATTAAAAAGGAGACTGGAAAATGCCAACAAGCGACGAAACGGGGAAAAAGCCTCTCTGGCTGTTAATCGAGGAGCAGATTTTTGAGCTTGATTCGCAGGACGTTTCAGGGGAAAACCTGGAAGCATTGATTCAGCGGATTGCGGGTCAACTTGACAATGCGGGTTACAATGTTTCCCATTACGGGGGCAATCTGCTTAAATTAAGATGGGCAATAAAAGAAATGCGCAGAGTCGGAAGGCCCCTTATGAAAGATTTCAATGCCGCGATCGGCGCCCTTACCCTGGAGGACGTGGCTGATCCGTATTCTGCAACGAATAAAATCATCGACGAGATCGGAAAAACGTTCCCTAAATTCAAGGAATCAGAACGCAGAGCGGACGTGATACAGATTGTCGAGAAGAAAAAACTCGATTTGCTCATTGCCAAGGCAAAAAGCCTGCCTGATGACGAGGGGATTCGCCTGCTCATTGGCGAACAGGTGGCTCCCGAAGTGATTACCAGCGCCCTGGAAATTACCGAGGAGAAGTTGAAACAGGTGAACACCGATATGGAAAAGGAACGCGCCGAGAGGGCAAGAGTTGCAACGCTGCTTGAGGCGGTAGAGGGCAAGTCCGGCGAAGAAAAGGTGAAGCATCTTTTTGAGAACAACGTCTCTGAAGAATTGATCATCGAGATGGCGGAAGTTGACCAGAGCGTAATTGATGGTGCCAAACAGGCCATGGAAGCGGAGCTCAAGGAAAAACAACGACTGGCCGAGGAGGAGGCTGCGCGCAAAAAGAAAGCGGCTGCAGGGCCTGCGCTGGATGACATTGCACCGGATGAGATGCTTGCTCACATAGAAGCCATTCGCGAAATCATGGAATTCAGCGATCAGGAGAA
>JAOZPY010000381.1 GCA_029932495.1 Desulfobacterales bacterium | reverse complement strand
GAAGTGCAGCTGGCCGTGCCGGAGACTGTCATCGACCGGATCCACATCGATGACCCGGCAGAGATTACTTTTCCGACGGTACCGGGTAAAACCGTAAAGGGATGGATTACTTATATTGGTTCTGCCGCCGTAAAAGCCAACGCCTTTCCGGTTAAAGTCGAATTGATTGATCCCGGGGAGGACATAAAGCCCGGCATGACCGCCGAAGTCAATCTTTTCCTGAAAGACAGGGACAAGAAGATCGGCTATCTGGTCCCCCTCCAGGCAATTCTTCCGACTGCCGAGGCGCAGCACGGATATGTCTTCGTGTATGACCCCCAGACATCAACGGTCAAAAAAACGCCGATCCGCTATGGCGGCGGCCTGCGCAACAAGGCAGCCGTATACGAGGGCCTTAATGCCGGAGATATCATTGCCGTGGCCGGTGTGAGTTTTCTGGCTGATGGGTTGAAGGTCAAATTGATGAAAGAAGAAAAATAAGGCAAAACGTCCAGCGTACCCAAAAGAGGTTAGGCAAAGTTGGCATAGCAGAAGGAATATAAAATGAAAGGCATCACCGCATTTGCACTGAACAATTCACGAACCGTCGTCATGACCATCTTGCTGGTGATTGTCGGGGGCATCTATGCGTTCACCGCCATTCCGAAACTGGAAGACCCCTTTATTACGATTCGTGAAGCCGTGGTAGAGGCTAAATATCCCGGTATGCCGGTGGAGCAGGTGGAACGGCTGATTACCCGGCCCATTGAAGAGAAAATTCGCAGCATGGGAGAGGTCGATGATATCAAGAATTCCACATCCAAGGTCGGCGAATGCCTGATCCATGTGACCATCAAAGATGAAGTCCCTGCAGAACAGCTTCCCGCCACGTGGAAATTGCTGCGCAACAAAATGCACGATGTGATCCCCGACCTGCCGGAGGGGACCATCGGACCGATGGTGGATGATACCTTCGGGGATACGTCGGTGGCTACCATCGCACTTTGGAGCGATGGGTTTTCCATGGCGGAAATGCATGAGGTTGCTCGCCAGATCAGAGAGCGTCTCAACACCATGGACGGAATTCAGAAGGTGGATCTTACCGGGGTGCAAGATGAGCGCATTTATCTGGAAATGTCCAATGCCAAAATTACGCAGCTGGGAGTCAAGCTGACGGATATCGGTAAAAGTTTGCGGGAACAGAACATTCTTCTGCCCGGTGGAAAGATGGGGGTCAATGATGTGGAAATTATTATTGAGACCCAGGGCCGGTTCAAGTCCATCCAGCAAATCGGTGATGTCCTTATCCCGATTTCCGGCACCCAGGCAACCATCCCCTTGCGCGACATTGCAACGATCAGAAAAGGCTACGTGGAACCGATCCATAACCCGGCTTACTACAATGGCCACCAGGCCATTGTGTTAAGTGTTTTTATCATCCGGGGGGTTGACGCCGTGGAGTTCGGCAAACGGTTGAAGAAAAATGTCCGTGAAATGGAACAGGATCTGCCCTGGGGCTACAAGCTCGAGTTTGCCACATTCCAGCCCGAACTGGTCAAAAAATCCGTCAGCGGGATGGTGATCAACGTGGTCGAAAGTGTGGCCATTGTGCTGGTGGTGGTCATGCTGCTGCTGGGGTTAAGAACGGGTTTGATTGTCGGCTCATTCATTCCCCTGGTGATGCTTTTCGGCGTTCTGGTGATGTACGCCCTGCACATCGACATGGAGCGCATGTCGCTGGCCACCATGATTATCGCCCTGGGCATGTTCGTGGACAATGCCATCGTGGTGTCCGATGATATTAAGGTCAACATGGAAAGCGGCATGGTGCGCAAGGAGGCGGTGATCAAGAGCGGCAGCTCCCTGGCGCTACCCCTGTTAACCAGCACGCTGACAACGATTTTCGCCTTTGGTCCGATTCTGCTGCAAATCGGCTCCACCGGGGATTACACCTCCTCGCTGGGATCGGTGATGATTATCCTGCTGATGGGGTCGTGGTTTTTTTCCATGTTTTCCTCCACCAGCATGTGCTACTGGTTTTTAAAGCCCAAACCGGCTCCTGCCGGGAAAAACGGGCAGGAACATGACCCGTACCAGGGTAAATTTTACCGGATCTACCGCCAGATCCTGCGATTCTCCCTGCGTTATCGTGTCCTGGTGCTGGCCGTAACCGCCGGCATTTTTGTCCTTGCCGTTTATGCGTTTACTTTTATCCCCCAGGCCTTTTTCCCCAGCGGGGACCGCAACCAATATTTGATTTATCTCGACCTGCCGGCGGGAACACGCATTGAGGAGACTGACCGGGTGGTGAGAAAACTCAGCGCCTGGCTTGAGGATAATGAGCAGAACCCGGAAATCACCGGAACCATCGGCTATGTCGGCAACGGGGGGCCGCGCTTTTTCCTTTCACTGGCGCCCGTGGATCCGGATCCTTTCGTCGGATTTTTAATCGTCAACATCCAGACCAGCAAGCAGGTGTCGGAGCTGGTCAAGCGCACCCGGCAGTATCTGCTGGATAATTTTCCCGGTGTGCGTGGCCGGGTCAAGTCCATGTGGCTGGGAGGCAGTGAAAGTGGGCTTTTCGAACTCCGGCTCAGCGGGCCTGAAATAGATGTGCTGCAGAAGCAGAGCGGGCAGTTGATGGCCGCTTTGAGAAAAATCCCCGGCACCATTGATATCAAGCAGGATTGGAACAACCGGGTTTTTACAGCCATTGTGGATGTCGATCAGAAGCGTGCCAGCCGCGCCGGAGTCACCTCCCAGAATGTGGCCGATACCCTGGATTTTTTTATTGACGGCGCGACGGCCACCGAGTACCATCAGGGCAATGTCCAGATTCCCATTATCGGTCGCGGTGTCAAGAAGGAACGCGATTCTCTTGACAGCCTGCCCACCCTGGGCGTCTATTCATCAGTGAGTAACACCAGTGTGCCGGTCAACCAGGTTGCCAATTTGTATGCCAAAGGTGAACTGAACCGGATCGTGCGTTACAACCAGGAGCGCACTGTCACCATTAGCGCCAAAAACCAGGTGCTAAAGGCCTCTGAGATCTTTACAGCCCTCAAGCCGACTCTGGCCGAGATGCAGTTTCCGAAACACCACCACTGGGAAGTGGGCGGTGAGCTGGAAGATTCGGCCACGGCCCAGCAGAACCTGGCCAAATGGATGCTGCCATGTTTCGGCGGCATCGTGTTTTTGCTGGTATGGCAGTTTAACTCCATCCGGCGGGCCAGTATTATCATCCTTACGATGCCGCTGGTGATCGTCGGATCGGTCGTCGGGCTGCTGGTGATGCATGCCGACTTTGGTTTTATGGTCATCCTCGGGCTTTTGGCGCTGGCCGGATCCATCGTCAACAACGGCATCGTGATGATCGACAAGATCGAGGAAAACCGCCGTGAGGGGCAAACCCCCTATGATGCCGTCATCAATTCGGCCGTCAGCCGTTTCCGGCCGATTCTGCTGTCGGTGTCGACCACCATGCTGGGATTCACGCCGCTGATCATCAACCATGACCCGCTTTTTTACGGCATGGCGTCAATCATGTTCTTCGGCCTGGGCATCGGCAGTATGTTCACGCTTAACTATGTGCCGGCACTTTACAGCCTTTTTTTCAAGGTTAAAGTTCCGGTCAAATAACATCCACCCGGA
>JAOZPY010000380.1 GCA_029932495.1 Desulfobacterales bacterium | reverse complement strand
CTAACTATGTGTTTTAGTCTTCCCGAGAGGCCGGATATCATTTATCCGAGGTACCGGGAATCTTTTTAACCCTTTCGCTGTATAAAAGGAGGTGTATGATGAAAAAGTGGATCGTAATGACGGTGGTATTGTTGACAGCGGTGATGATGATCAGCGGACCGGCGACCGCCAAAGACTGGAAAAAAATCCGGGTGGGTACCGAGGGGGCCTATCCGCCCTTCAATGGCATTGATAAAGATGGCAATTTGTGGGGTTTTGATGTCGATATCGCCCGGGCCATCTGCAAAGCCCTCGGGGTGCAGTGCGAACTGGTGGTCCAGGACTGGGACGGTATTATTCCCGGCCTGCTGGCCAAAAAATACGATTGCATCATCGCATCCATGAGCAGAACTGAAGAAAGAATGAAAAAGGTGGCCTTTACTGATAAATATTATTTATCTCCGGGCCATTTTTATGCCAAAAAAGGGGCGGGTATTGAAATCAGCAAAAAAGGACTCAAGGGCAAAACCGTGGCGGTACAACGCGCCACTTCCTGGGAAACGTTTTTGCGTGACAAGTTTGGTGATATACTAAAAATTACGGTTTATGGTACGATGGATGAGGCCAACCTGGACCTTATCAGTGGGCGGGTGGATCTCGGTTTTGCAGATCCGATGTCGCTGGCGACCAACTTTTTTAAAACCGATGCAGGGAAAAACTTTGAGCTCATTGGTCCGGTTTATACGGATCCCAAGTATTTCGGTCCCGTGTGCATTGCCGTGCGCAAACAGGATAATGATCTGAGAGAGCTGCTCAACAAGGGAATAAAAATGATTCGGGCCGATGGCACCTATCAGAAGATCAATGCGAAGTATTTTGACTTTGATGTTTATGGCAAATAAATCTGCGCGGCACCCCTCGGATGCCTGATCAGAGGTGCCGCAGTCAATCAAAATGGAATTTCTTGATCTGAATGGATATGGCTGGTTGCTCTGGAAGGGGGTCCAGCTTACCGTCGCGGTCGGACTGTGCTCGATGATGCTGGCCATTCTGTTGGGGCTGATCGCGGCCTGGGGAAAATTGGCCCGCTCCGCATTGGCCCGCCGGGCCGCCGGCGTTTACACCACGGTGGTGCGCGGTGTGCCCGAGTTGGTGACGATCCTGCTGGTATACTATGGCGGCCCGACGCTGATCCAGGACGTGCTGACCTCCATGGGCATGGACACGGTGATCAACCTGAACCCGTTTGCCGCTGGTGTGGGAACACTCGGCTTTATTTATGGTGCCTTTACGACCGAGGTTTTTCGAGGCGCCTACCTGGCGGTTCCGAAAGGCCAAAGCGAGGCGGCCCGTGCCGTGGGCATGAGTACGGTGCTGACGTTCAGACGAATCGTAATGCCCCAGATGTGGCGATTTGCCTTGCCGGGCCTGGGCAATGTGTGGATGGTGCTGATCAAAGCAACCGCCCTGATATCGGTTATTCAATTGCCGGAATTAATGCGCAATGCCGACATTGCATCCCGTGTAACGAAAAAACCTTTTACCTTTTTTTTCACCGCGTCCCTTTTTTACCTGGCAATCACAATTATTTCCATGACCCTCCAAAAGCGAGCCGAGGTGTGGGCCGACCGCGGCATAAGGAGGGTTTAGCTTGATCGATCTGGAGGTCATCTGGGACAGTCTTCCGCACCTGCTTCATGGGATGGTGGTAACGCTCAATATCACTACGGTCAGCGTTGGATGTGGTTTGCTGCTCGCCGTGCCCCTAGCATTGATGCGGGTTGCCAAAAATCGTTTTTTATGGACGCCTTCCTATCTGTTTATTTTTTACTTCAGAGGCACACCACTGCTGGTTCAACTGTTTCTTATCTACTACGGCAGCGGGCAATTTCTGGGCTTTCTGTCCACCATCGGCCTGTGGACATTTTTCCGGCAGGCTTATTTTTGTGCCGTGTTTACACTGACGTTAAATACCGCTGCTTACACGGCGGAGATTTTGCGGGGCGCCATTCTGGCAGTGCCCTTTGGTGAGATTGAAGCCGGACTGGCATGCGGCATGTCCAAAGCAAAACTGTATCGACGCATTATCCTGCCACAGGCTTTTCGACTGGCCTGGCCGGCCTACACGAATGAAGTGGTATTTTTGCTGCAAGCCACATCGCTGGTATCCATTATCACTCTGATGGATATCACGGGTGTTGCACGTCTCATATCTGCAAGAACTTTCGCCTTTTACGAATTGTTCCTGACCGCCGGTGCTTTATACCTGATCCTGGTTTATGGGCTGCTTTATATTTTCAGAAAAGTCGAACAGCGCCTGCTAGCTTATCTCCGACCGCAGGAGAGCTGATCTTTTTTGGATCAGGCAGATGTTTATGAAAAATTATAAAACAGGTTTAGGCCGCTGATCATGTTGACATTATCACCGCTGTAAAATCATCAAATATTTATCAACCGTGGGCAGAGGGCCATCTGATGTATCAAAATCGTGACATGGGAATTTCCCACATCAAAGCGCGTAAAAACCATCGTTGCTATGGCATGGGGCTTGGAATCATCATCCTGGACGATGTCTATCCCGGTTTTCCGGGTGATGTGCGCAATGCAAGTGCTTACCCATTTCCCATCCAGTATGAAATTGTAAAAGGCGTGGATATTCATGCGCTTGTCGTTAAAGAGGATAAGTCTGCCTGTCTTGCGCCGATTCAGCAGGCAGCCAAAAAATTAGAACAAATGGGCTGCCGGGCAATTGCAGCTGAATGCGGTTATTTTGCCTATTTTCAAAAAGAAATTGCAGGCTTTGTTGATGTCCCGGTATTTATGTCCAGTCTTCTGCAGGTGCCTTTTGCTCAGCAGTTGATCGGGCCGAACCGGTTGGTGGGATTGCTTGCCGCAGAAAGAAGGTATCTCAAGAAAGCCCATCTTGAGGCAGTCGGCATCAAGTCGGATAGTAACTACATCATTGCCGGTGCCGAAGATGATTACGACTGCCCTGAGTTCAAGCATCTGTGGGGTGAGACCGGCAGAACCGACCCGCCGGGTGCCATTTATGAAAGGGCGGAAAAGGATTTTGTGCGGGCGGCTGTTGCTTTTTACAACGATCACGCGGATATGGGGGCAATGGTGCTGGAATGTACAGGTTTTCAGCCTTTTGCCCGGGCGGTGCAGCGGCAAATCGACATTCCGATTTTCAGCTGGTCGACACTTCTGGACTATGCCTATTCAGTGGTGGTCCACAGGGATTTCTATGGGCATGTTTGATAATTTGCCCGTATAAGTTTATCGCAACGATGCATAAACAACATGGCAAACGCTATTTAATGGTCAGCGATGATAACATATATCATCCGAAGGGTACTATCTTGAGAATATCCCACTGGGTAAATTCAAAGGAGGGGGTCTTTTTTTGATCAGCCTTTGGCCGCATTTTTTATGGACAAATCCGGTAATATGTTTTAATTTAATGCCAGCAGGTCAGATGCGACAGGAACCTGCCCGGGAAGCCGTTTCCGGTGCAAACAAGGTGAGCCCCGATGCCCTTTACCAGCGATAAAAACCCATCCGAAAAAGAACAGCCGCGCTCCATCGTGGACCGCCGGCAGTATTCTTATACCCATCACATCCCGGAAAGACGCTCCGGCAAGGAAAGACGCC
>JAOZPY010000379.1 GCA_029932495.1 Desulfobacterales bacterium | reverse complement strand
TGCCCTTACTGCATCACTAATTTTGAGGATAGCCGTCTGAACCGGGACGATGGTGAAAGCCTGGAGATTTTGGATATTACCGAAATTGTAAAGGAAGTGATTTAGAAGTGTTTTCAGAACCGCTTGTCTTTGAACGCGGACTGAAATTTCGAAATTACTTCCAGGCAACTGTTGTAACCTGATAAGGAAATAAAGTAATGCAAAGAGAAAAGGTTGATGAAAAACTTTTAAACATTGCTGCTGACAGCAACTTTGGCGATGTCCTAGTTGTCGGGGGAGGCGTAAGCGGTATTCAAGCCAGCCTCGACTTGGCCGCCAGCGGTTACAGGGTTTATCTGGTTGAAAAAGCGCCGAGCATCGGCGGAAAGATGGCACAGCTCGATAAGACCTATCCGACCAATGACTGTTCAATGTGAATTCTTTCACCCAAACTGGTCGAGGTCGGCCGGCATCCTAATATAGAGGTCCTGACTTATACTGAAGTTGATCGTGTGGAGGGTGAGGCAGGGGATTTTACGGTAACTCTGACCAAAAAACCCCGCTACATAATCGAGGACAAATGCACGGGTTGTACCACATGTGTAGAGTATTGTCCCGTGATGGTTCCGGATAAATTTAATCAGGATCTGTCCGCCAATAAAGCCATCCATATCTACTTTTCCCAGGCTGTTCCCCTGATCACCTATATCGATGAAAGCTGCCTTTACCTTAAAGACAAGAAATGCAAGATTTGTGAATCGGTCTGCGAAAATGGCGCAATAGATTTCAGCCAGCAAGCCGAAAAAATGGATATCAGAGTCGGCGCCATCGTTCTATCGGCCGGCTATGAAGCTTTTGATCCTGGTGTGCGAGGAGATTATGGTTATGGGAAAATGCAAAACGTGGTCACAAGCCTCGAATTTGAACGCTTGTTATGCTCCACCGGGCCTTACGATGGTGAAATAAAGCGCCCTTCGGACGGCAAGTATCCGCAGAAAATAGCCTGGATTCACTGCGTCGGCTCCCGGCAGGTCACCCCGGGGGGCAACAGCTATTGCTCCGCCGTATGCTGTACCTATACCCAGAAACAGGTGATTTTGGCCAAAGACCATGATGCGGACATTGAGGCCACTGTTTTTCATAATGATATTCGCTCTTACAGCAAGGACTTTGAACAATTCTACCAGAGGGCGGCAGGCCTTGACGGTGTTAGATTTATAAGGAGCTATGTTTCAGTCGGCAAAGAGATCCCGGAAACGAAGAATGTAACCATACGGTACTCAACCGTTGACGACGGGGTCAAGGAGGAGGAGTTTGATCTGGTGGTATTATCCGTTGGATTAACACCTCCGGCGGATGTGAAGAATCTGGCCGCAAAATACGGCATCGCATTGAATTCCCACGGATTTTGCAAAACCAATCCAGTGAACCCAATTGAAACCAACCGCCGCGGAATTTTTGTAAGCGGGGCCTTCCAAGGCCCCATGGATATCCCCGAGTCTGTTTTTAGCGCCAGCGGGGCCGGCTCCCAGTGTGGCCAACTGCTCGATTATCGCCGCGACAAGCTGACCAAAGAGAGGATATATCCGCCCGAAAGGGATGTCCGGCAAGAAGCGCCCCGGGTGGGGGTTTTTGTATGCCATTGCGGCGCGAACATCGGAAGAGTGGTCGATGTCCCCTCTGTTGTCGAATACGCTTTGACTTTACCCAACGTCGTTTATGCCCAGGAGCAGCTGTTTTCATGTGCGACCAATTCCGCCCAGGAAATAACCGACACGATAAAGGAAAAGGGGCTCAATCGCGTGGTCGTTGCTGCCTGCAGCCCCAGGACGCTTGAACCGTTATTCTGGGACACTTTGCGTGAGGCGGGAATTAATCAATATTTTTTTGAAATGGCCAATATCCGGGAACATTGCTCATGGGTCCACTCCCGCGAGAAGGAAGAGGCCACTGAAAAGGCCAAGGACATCGTGCGGATGTCCATCGCCCGGACAGCCGCTTTGGAGCCCTTACAGGAAATTGATCTGCCCGTCAACAAAACAGCGTTGGTCGTCGGTGGTGGTATTGCCGGAATGACTTGCGCTTTGTCCATCGCCAAGCAGGGACATGATGTTTACCTGGTGGAAAAAGATACCGAGCTGGGGGGTACGGCCAGAAAAATTTATTACACCCTGGAAGGGCTGGATGTCCAGGCGTACTTGCGTGATCTTACACGGGAGGTTTACCAGCACCCCTTGATACATGTATATGTCGGTGCTGTCATCATGGGGGCTTCCGGTTATGTCGGCAATTTTGTAACCACGGTCAAATCGGCAAGAGGAGTGACAGAGATCGAACACGGGGCAGCCATCATTGCCACGGGAGCCGAAGAATATAAGCCCAGCGAATATCTTTACGGGAATAATGACAGGGTATTGACCCTGCTGGAGTTGGAAGAGCGAATTGCCAGGCAGGAGCAAAGTCTGATCAACTCCCAGAGCCTGGTGATGATCCAATGTGTCGGCTGCAGAAATGAAGAAAGAAATTACTGCAGTCGGGTATGTTGCAGCCAGGCGATAAAAAACGCTTTGAAGCTCAAAGAGCAAAATCCCCAGATGGACATCTACATTCTTTTTCGGGATATGAGAACCTATGGATTCCAGGAGGACTATTACCGGGAAGCCGCCAATAAAGATGTCAAGTTCATTCGCTATGAGCCGGAAAATCAACCCCGGGTGCAAGCCGTTGAAGAAGGGGGGCGGTCCGTGCTGCGGGTTGTCGTCACCGATCCTGTTTTAGGCCAGGAAATTGCCATCGATGCCGATTACCTTGCTTTGGCCGCCGCCGTTGTTCCCCCCGCACAAAACACGGAAATAGCCAAATTGTTCAAGGTCACTTTGGGCCCTGATGAATTTTTCAAAGAGGCCCATGTCAAATTAAGACCTGTTGAGTTTGCCGCGGAAGGTGTTTTTCTGTGCGGGACGGCCCACTATCCAAAACATATATCAGAATCCATCAGCCAGGCTTACGGAGCTGCAAGCCGGGCCTTAACCCTGCTTTCGCATGACACAGTCACAGTTTCAGGCTCTGTTTGCGAGGTGGATGAGAGCCGATGTATTGCCTGCGGGGCATGCATTGAAGCCTGTGCGTATGGTGCCATAGAGTTTCGTGAAATACGACGGGACAAAAAGGCTGTCGTAAATCCGGTTATCTGCAAGGGCGATGGCCTGTGTAATGCTGTGTGCCCGACAGGCGCTATTTCCCTGAAACATTTTACCGATGAAGAGCTTTTGAGCCAGATTGATGCAGCGGTCCCGGAAGAAGAGATCCTGCAGCAAATTGATGCGGCGGTTGGAGATGCCTAAAAGTGGGCGAATGACAAAACCGCGGATACTAACAAAGGAGTTGAGATCGAATGAGTGCAGGACTTAAATTTAAACCCAAAATACTGGGTTTTGTGTGCCATTGGTGAGGATACGGCGCTGCTGACCTGGCTGGAGTTTCCAGACTGCAATATACAACTGAAATCAGGCTGATCCGCGTCATGTGTTCCGGAAGGGTCGACCTGGAATTTGTCCTCCGAGCGTTCGCCAAGGGAATGGATGGGGTCTTTATTGGCGGATGCCGCCTGAATGAGTGTAACTATATTACCCATGGGAATTTTCATGCCCTGAA